>CARDPF010000126.1:0-3682 GCA_948960675.1 uncultured Eisenbergiella sp. | reverse complement strand
GCGCATGGGGTTCATCTGGAGGGGGAAGAATACGATGAGCATGTATGGACATCCCCGCAAAACGCCATGGTGATCGTGGAGAAGCTTTGCAGCGTGATGTGCCAAAAGGATCAGGCGCATGCGGAAATATTTGCCCAAAATGCTGCCGCCTACAGGGAAAAGCTTACGGAACTGGACGCTGCGTTTTGGGAGGTAATCCGGCAGGAGGATCCAAAGCCGCTGGTTTTTGGGGACCGTTTTCCCCTGCTTTATTTTGTCAGGACATATGGATTGGAGTATTATGCGGCTTTTCCGGGCTGCAGTATGGAGACGGAGCCGAGTGCGGCCACGGTGGCTTTTTTGACGGACAAGGTAAAAGAGGAAAAGATCCCGGTTGTTTTTTATTTGGAGATGTCCAACGGAAAAGTGGCGGAGGCCATCGCCGAGGCGGTGGGTGCTGCGACGGAGGTGTTCTATTCCGGTCACTCTGTCACTGCCAAGGATTTGGAGGCAGGGGAGGATTACTTGTCGCTTATGTACCGGAATGTGGAGACGCTTAAGAAGTTTTACGCAAAAGAGGGGTAATCTGCATATGGGAACATTGTGTCTGGCCTGTGAGAATGTGGCGTTTTCTTATGAAAACCAGATAGTGGTGTCGGACTTGGACTTTTCCGTGGAGGAAGGGGATTATCTGTGCATCATCGGGGCAAACGGTACGGGGAAATCCACGCTCATGAAAGGGATGCTGGGGTTAAAAAAGCCTGCTGCCGGCAAAATTGTGCTGGGGGAACATATACGGCCCGGGCAGATCGGTTATGTGCCGCAGCAGACACCCGCCCAGCGGGATTTTCCGGCCCTGGTGGGGGAGGTGGTGCTTTCCGGATGCCTAAGCAAAGGCATGGGGAGGGGAAGCCGTAAGGAGAAAAAGCGGCTGGCGCAGGAAAAGCTGGAACTACTGGGGATCGCACAGCTGTGGGCCAAAAGCTTCCGGGAATTGTCAGGCGGGCAGCGGCAGCGTGTGCTTTTGGCGCGGGCCCTGTGTGCGGCGCAAAGGCTGATATTATTGGACGAACCTACCACGGGCCTGGATGCGGAGGCGGCGGAGGAATTTTACCACCTGCTCCTGCACCTAAACCGGGAACACAATATTACGGTGGTGATGGTTTCCCATGCGCTGCGGGAAGCGTTTGCGCATGCGGACCATATTTTGTGCCTGTCCCATAACGGGTATTTTTTTGGAAGGACGGAGGAATATCTGGAAAGCGAGGAGGGACGGCATTTTTATGGGAGGTGCAGGACATGATGCAGGATCTTTTGGAAATGCTTTCCTATCCTTTTATGGTCAGGGCGGTGGCGGCGGGCATTTTGCTTTCCCTATGCGCGGCGCTTTTGGGGGTCAGTCTGGTCTTAAAGCGGTTTTCCATGATCGGGGACGGATTGTCCCACGTGGGATTCGGTGCGCTGGCGGTGGCTTCGGCCCTGGACCTTGCCCCTTTGGCGGTGGCGGTGCCGGTGGTGGTTGCGGCCGCTTTTTTGCTTTTGTGGATGAGCGCTTCCGGAAAAATGAAGGGGGATGCCGCCACGGCGGTATTTTCCACGGGTGCGTTGGCAGTGGGGGTCATGGTGGTTTCCATGAGTACCGGGATGAACGCGGATTTAAACAGCTATCTGTTTGGCTCCATACTTGCCATGTCCAGGCAGGATGTGGTGCTGAGCATGGTTTTGTCGGCGGCGGTGCTGGTCTTTTACGGTTGTTTCTACGACGGTCTTTTTGCCGTTACCTTTGACGAAAGCTTTGCGCGGGCGGCCGGAATCCGGACACAGCGCTACCGCTGCCTTTTGGCGGTACTGACGGCCATCGTGGTGGTGCTTGGCATGCGTATGATGGGAGCGCTGCTCATTTCCAGCCTGATCGTATTTCCGGCGTTGACCGCCATGCGTTTGTGCAAAAGCTACAAGGGGGTATTGGCGGTTTCCGGGTGTCTGGCGGTGGCAGGCTTTTTGGCCGGTCTTTTCATTTCCTTCCTTTACGGAACCCCGGCAGGGGCCAGTGTGGTGGTAGTGGATATCCTGCTTTTTGTCCTTGCTTGCCTTGTGGGGTGGTGTAAAAGACGGCAGTGAATGGGGGGTGCTATTTGCGGCCCAAAATCTGCGGTTGGTAACGGATTTGGGGCTTTGGCATACAATAGGGCAGTAGGGGAAACGGTATTGCCTTGTCCGGACGGTTCCCAAAGAAAATGTGGAGGCAAAAATGAGAGCGGATATTTTTTGGGGAATTATGATTCCTTTTATCGGAACGACAGCGGGGGCGGCATGCGTCCTCTTTTTAAAAAATAAAATTCCGGAGGGCATACAAAAATCACTTCTGGGATTTGCCTCCGGCGTCATGGTGGCGGCTTCCGTGTGGTCTTTGCTGATTCCGGCGATGGATATGTCCGGGGGGATGGGGAAGCTTTCGTTTCTCCCGGCGGTATGCGGACTCTTTTTAGGGGTGGCTTTTTTGCTTGGGATGGATAAAATGATCCCCCATCTCCATCTTGGGTGCGAGACATCGGAGGGGCCGCAGGTGGCTTTAAAAAAAACAACCATGCTTGTCCTTGCCGTAACGCTGCATAACATCCCGGAGGGTATGGCGGTGGGCGTTGTATTCGCCGGGGTACTGATGGGGGAGAGTGAGGTGTCGATGGCGGGGGCGCTGGCCCTTGCCGCAGGAATCGCCATCCAGAATTTTCCGGAAGGGGCGATTATCAGCCTTCCTTTGCGGAGCGAAGGGGAATCCCGGAGAAAAGCGTTTTTCCACGGGACGCTGTCCGGTGTGGTGGAACCGGCCGCAGCGTTTTTTACCATTCTGCTGGCAAGGTTTGTGGAACCGGTGCTGCCGTATCTGCTGGCCTTTGCGGCGGGAGCCATGCTGTATGTGGTGGTGGAGGAACTGATTCCGGAGGCCTCCCAAGGGGAACACTCCGACATCGGGACCATCGGTTTTGCCGTTGGTTTTGCGGTCATGATGATGCTGGATGTGGCATTGGGGTAAAAATGTCCTTACAGTTCCAACTCATAGGTATAGCAAAGCTTGGGATAATTGATTAAGTGATGCTCCAGTTCAAAATCGTATTTGACATCGCCGCGGTCCAGATAGGGAAGGGGGGCGGTAGACTTGTTGTCTATCCAGGCAAACAGGCCCTCCACCTTGATTCTTTCTTCCGCAAACCTTTGGGCGAACTGTTCAAAATAGGCGCCCCCCTCTTTGGTCAAGGCATAGCGGACCTCATAGCTGTATCCGCCCAGCAGCTTTTTTCGCTGGTGCAAAACGGTGCGGGAAAGGATCGTGTCACGGGCAAGGAAGGAATAGAAGGTCGCAAGGGAATTGGTACCGTGGCGGTAGTCGCCCTCGTGCCATAACCGTATTCCTTTAAAAACATGCTTGTCGCCGGCGCTCTCATATTTTCCGGCCCGGGCGTCCCTTTTGATTTTTTGCTGCAGGAAGAAAAGTTCTTCCCGGATATATTCCTCAAAGCGGTCTTTGTTCAAAACGGGCCGCGCCGGTGAGGGAGGGTTTTGTCTTTCCTGCACAAGTTCGGTCTTGAGTTCTTCGATAAACGACATGGTTCGCGTTCTCCTTTGTGTCATGGACAGCCGCCCCAAAAGGGCCGGGCTGCCGTTTTTTTGCTTAAGGGAAATAGCTGTAACCGTGGCGGGAGCA
>CARDPF010000125.1 GCA_948960675.1 uncultured Eisenbergiella sp. | reverse complement strand
TTGCAACCGGTGCCGTCCGGTGGCTTTTGCTGGTAAAAATTTCCCGGAACACCTCATTTTGCAGCGCATTGTGCAACAGCAGCGCCATATCCGCAGCCGTAGAATAATGCGTTTTTTCCTGCAGCCCGGTACAATTTGCAAAATGCGTATCCGAAAGCCCCAGTTCGGCAGCCTTTTGGTTCATCCGTTCCGTAAATGCCTCCTGCGACCCGTCTATTCGCTCCGCACACGCAATGCTGCACTCCGCCCCGGAGGGAAGCAAAATTCCGTAAAGCAAATCCTCCACGGACACCTGGTCTCCCGGCTCAAACCCTGCCACCGACGCGTGTCTGGTATAAAGAAGGGTGAACATATCCGTTGTCAGGGTAAGCTTCTCCTGCAAATCCGGAAGGTTTTCCGCTGCCAGCCACGCAGTCATGATTTTGGTGAGGGAGGCCGGATACATACGCTCCCTGCCGTTGTGCTGCGCCAAAACCGTTCCGGTTTTACAATCGGCCAGCACGGCATACGGGCTGTAAAGCTGCGCCAGATCTATCGCCAAGATGGGCAGGGGCTCCTCCTGCCCATCCAAAGCTTTGCTTTCTTCCGGCATATCCAAAATCCATTTCGTCTGCAGCGTCTGATCCGCAAACAGCCATATTCCCACCGCACAGACAGCCAACGCTGCCGCCAGACGGATGCCTGCCCGGATCCGCCGCTTTCTCCTGCACCGTCCATGCCCTTTATATCCTCCACGGCCTCCGGCCGCTGCCCGTCCTTTTCTCCTGCCCATACCGCCCAAATCCTCATTCTGCTTTTTCTTTTCCCTCTACCGGCAGTTCTACCACAAATGCCGTTATTTCTTTTTCGCTTTCCGCCATAATCCTGCCGCCGTGCAATGTGACAATATCTTTTGCGATTGCCAATCCCAGCCCCGCGCCCCCTGTGGCAGTGGCCCGCGCCTCATCCAGACGGAAAAACTTATCAAATACCAAATCCAATTTCGCTTTCGGAATGGTCTTTCCGTGATTTTGAAAATATAACCGTATCCATTCCCCGTCTTCCTCTGCCCTGATCACAATCTCCGTATTTTCATAACTGTAAGCAATGGCATTTTTCAAAATGTTCTGAAATACCCGGGCCAGCTTTTCCGGATCCCCATAAACAGTCGCATTCTCCGCCGTCTCCAGACGCACCGTATTTCCATGCGCCTGCAATAGCGGGTAAAATTCATCCGTCATTTGCATCAGCATAAAATGTAGATTGATTTTTTCCCGCTCCAATGCCATCTGCTGCAGATTGTAACGGGTAATCTCAAAAAACTCGTTGGTAAGTTTTTCCAGACGCAGCGCCTTTTCCAACGCCACACGCATATACCTTCGCTTTTGCGGCTCCGGCATATCTGCTGCCTCCTCCAAAAGGCTCAAATATCCGATCACGGATGTGAGTGGCGTTTTCAAATCATGGGCCAAATAGGTAATCAGGTCATTTTTTCGCGCCGCTTCCTCCCGCACGGCCTGCTCCTGCTTTTGCATGTCGGCCCTGATCTGCGCCATCCTGACGGAAACCTCCGCATATTCTTTCGGGAAAACCTCATCCGCTTCCCGCTGTGTTGCCATAAAGCGCCGGATTTTTTCCGCCAAATCCGTGACGCATTTTTCCACCTGCCGCTGCGCATATGCTTTCGATGACATATAAACGATCACCGTCACCGCCACCACCGTCGTCACCAATGTGCGGAAAAGCAGCCGTTTTACCCGGGGCCACGCGGGCTGCCACACATAATGCATCACACCGTCCACATCCTTTTTTGGGTAACGCACCATGTAATGATCGGTAAACCAATCCACAAAAACCCCGTTCCATACCCGGTCCACCAAATCATACAGCACAAAACACAAAATCACGCCGATCACGGCCACAAACACCATTTTCCCTATGCGCAGCCATTCGCGCCTCCTGCGCCCCCATTCCCCCTGCCCTGCAAATATGTTATCCTTCAATTTTATACCCACACCCCCATACCGTCTTGATATATTTGGGATTTTCAAAGGAATCCCCCATCTTTTCCCGCAAATGCCGGATGTGCGCCGTCACGGTGTTGGAGCTTTTGCTGTAATACGCCTCCCCCCAGACCTGCAAAAGCAAGGTTTCGGCGCTGACCACTTTTCCCCGGTTTTTGCACAGAATGCTTAAAATGGCAAATTCCGTGGGGGTGAGGGAAAGCGGCTTTTCATTGAGGGTGCAGCTGTGCCTGTCCTCGTCCAATACAAGTCCCCCGCATAAAACCACCCGTTCCTCTTTCTCTGCGGCCGCATTATAGCGTTTGTAACGGCGCAGCTGCGCTTTCACCCTGGCCACCAGTTCCAGGGGCAAAAAAGGCTTGGTAATATAATCGTCCGCCCCTATGGCCAGCCCTGTCACCTTGTCCAGTTCTTCCCCTTTTGCCGTCAGCATAATTACGGGATAGCAATGGGATTCCCGTATTTTTTTACAGATTCCAAAGCCGCTCCCGTCCGGCAGCATAACGTCCAGAATCGCCATATCCAGTTTTTCCTTCCGGATACACGCCAGGGCATCTGCCGCACAGTAAAACCTAAATACCGTAAAGCCTTCCCCCTCCAAATACAGGGCAACCAGATCGGCAATCTCCCTCTCGTCGTCCACCACCAATATTTTCCCCGTCAAAAAAATCCCCCCTTCCGGCACAAAAGTCCATTTTATAGGCAGGACACGGCAATTTTGGGACACGGGCTTTTAGGGAGGCGGACCGGGGGACGTGCGGTCCGCCTCCCTAAAAGCCCGTGTCCCAAAAGTTGTCGTTTACTGCCTGAAAATTGGCTTTTTGCGCCCTTCCAAGTCCAAGCCAAATGCAAAACAAAAAATCCGGCCCTTCACCTGCTTATCATAGCAGATATATCAAGACCGGATTTGATCATTTTCCTTATAATTTATTAAGATTTTCCTAACACTCTGCGCAAAGGACGCAAAGACCCTGTCACGGTGCGGGGATTCTTTGGCAGCGGCCGGAAGGGACGCGCGGTCATTTCGGGCTGCTGGATCCCAGATGGAGAAATTCCCCAAAATGAAGGCTGTACCTGCAGCAGGGCGCAATACCGCACAAGCGCAGCGCGTTTTTTGCGCCCTGCTGCGTTTAGGGACAGCATATATTTTGGCGGAATTTCCCGTCTGGGATCCCGCAAACCCGAAACGACCGCGCGTCCCTTCCGGCCGCTGCCAAAGAATCCCTACACTGCAATGGCGCCTCTTTCCGGCAAAGCCCTCCTAACCGGCAGGCGAAACTGACATGTCAGCTTAACATCCCCCTTCTCCTGAAATTTGGGTTGAAAAGTATTTGTCAATCTCCTCCAGAAGAATATGGCGTATTACATTTTCCATCTTGTCCGCCTTTTTTTCCCGGTTATCAGGCGTTACCTGATATACGGAATCTGTTCTTGCGGCCTCCTCCACCATGAGCCGGTTTATATCCGCCGAAAAATGCACCGGATCCATATAGTAATCCAGGTTCAGTACAATTTCCTCATCGCTCTGGAAATCAAAAACTTTCGCATTTCCGTATGCAGTCAGCCCTTCCAGCACCCTGTTGCGCGCATAGACAAATTCCCCCAGCTGGCCGCTCCTGTTCACGCTGTCCCACCAGAGCAGGGAATAGGGGGGCAGGAAAAAGTAAAATTCCGTTTCCGGATGGCCCTCCACCATTTCCCGAAGCAGGCGCAAATTTTTATCCACTTTCGGCTGGTACGCTTCCTTTTCCAGCATGGGCTCCGCTTTTGCAGTGCGCGTGTAATGCAAAAGCGCCTCCTCCTTGGAAAACGTTTTGTACTGCCACCAGTTATAAGAGGTTCCCTCGTCATAATCCCCGGCAAAATGCATGGCAAGCAGATAGGGAATTTCCTCAAACAGCACATCCTTGTTCCAGACATACTTTACATCGTTCCAAACATTGCGGTCAAAAAGATAAAGCGGCATGGAATCATCCACAAAGTTTATATCCGGATCCCCGTCCAGCGCAAACAAGTCCAGACTGTAAAACACACGCCTTACCTCGTGGGTGGCAAAGGCTTCCTCCAGATAGTACCGCAGGTCTGCCGTCGTACCGGAACTTTTAATGGCTTTGACCGTCCTGCCCCCAAAGGCCTCGTCAAACCAGCGGTTATTATAATTTTCCGCCGTGGAGGAACCGCACAACACATTGTCATACTCGAAATTGCGGATGGTTCCGATACACTGGTATTCGGACTTTGTAACCACCGCTTTTAAGCCCAACACCGGGCCGTGATAGTGGTAAAAAGGATCCAAAACCACCACCACAGCCCCTGCCAGCAGCAAAAGCAGCGCGGACACCAGCAGAAAACGCCGGATAAAGCTGCCCGCTGCCGATGCCGCCGCCTTATCCTTTCCCATATTTTTCTCCATTTCTGCGCCGATTCTAATTTTCAACCTTTTTCATCCTGACTACAACGCCGCCTAGCGGGGCAAGGTGTCCGTCCGCAGGCCCGAACAGGACTGCCCCTTCGGGAATCCGTATCCGCACTCCCTGCCTGCCAAAATTCTGTGCAAAAAAATACGTATTTTCTGCATCCTCCCGTACGGTAATTTCCACCCCTTCCAAAGCGGCGTCCTCCCAGACTACCCCGATACCGGCCTTGCGCACAATGCCCCGGTACAGGTCGTCATAAAACGTCTGCTCTGCGTCTGCGCACACGTAATACGCTTTTCCCTTTCCGAAGGCATTGACCAAAAGCGCAGGCATGCCCGCATAGAAATCCTCCCCGTAAACCATCAGGGGCGTTGCGGTATCAGGCTTGACCAGTTCACACAGGTACTGGCAGCGGTAGGATTCCTGCATTCCTTCCAAAATCCCTGTTTCTTCTTCCTGTCCGCCACATGATGCCGGCCCCTTGCAAATCCTGTTCTCCTCCTGGTCATAGAGGCCGTCGATCTCCTCCGCCCGCAGTCCGAAAACATCCCGCAGCCCATACGGCCTGCCGCCAAGGAAGCACCGGTCGTTTTCGTCTACCACACCGGACCAATAAGTCAGCACAAATGTACCTCCGCCTGCCACAAACTCCCGGATTTTCTGTGCAAACCCTTCCCGGAAAAGATACTGCATGGGAGCCGCCACAAACCGGTAGCCGTCCAGCGCACCGTTTTGATCCACCACATCCACATTCAGTCCCAGCCTGCGCAGGGCACGGTGGGATTTTTCCACGCTCTCCTGATAATGCAGTCCGATATTCCTGGGGCCTTCGGAATTTTCCATCGCCCAGCGGTTTTCCCAATCATAGATTACGGCAGCCTCCGCCTTTTTGCGGCTCCCGGCAACCTCCCCGATTCCAAAGAGCATATCGCCGGTTCTGCACACGTCCTGAAACGTTCTGGTATCGTTTCCGTCGTAATGGTCGATCACCGCCCCATGGAATTTCTCCGCAGATCCCCGGCTCTTGCGCAGCTGAAAGTACATCGCGCCGTCCGCCCCGTGGGCAATGCTCTGCAGCGAAGCCGCTTCCACCATGCCGGGCTTTTTCAGCTTGCTGACCGCCTGCCAGTTGGTTGCGCCGGGACAGGATTCCATCAGCAGAAACGGTTTTTGTTTCAAACCATAAATAACATCGTGCCAAAACGCCGTCTCCTGCGCAGCTTCCCATTCCCCCTGCCCGCCCCGGTGCCATTCCGGGTAGCTGTCCCAGGAGGCGATATCCAGTTTTTGGGCCATTTTGAAATAATCAATATCGTTAAAACGGTACATGAGGTTCGTCGTCACAGGCTTGTCCGATCCTGCAGCCCGCAGCGCCGCAATCTCCTGCCCCATAAAATCAATGGTCTGATCGGAGCTAAACCGTTTCCAGTCCAGCAGAAGGGCCAAAACGGAACGTTCCCCCAATGTGGACGGGCTTTCCACCTGGGAAAAGCTGTCATAGGTGTGGCTCCAAAAGGTCGTGCACCAGCTGTCGTTCAATGCTTCAATCGTCTTATATTTGTTCTCAAGCCATTTGCGGAACGCTTCCTGACACAAGGGGCAGTGGCATTCCCCTCCGTATTCATTGGAAATATGCCAAAGCTTCACACCGGGATGGCCTCCCAGACGCCGTGCCAACTCTGTGTTGATCTGCCGCACCTTTTCCCGGTAAACCGGCGAGGTCAGGCAGTGGTTATGCCGCGCCCCAAACAAATTGCGCTGCCGCTGCTCATTGACCCGCAGCACTTCCGGATACCGGTCCGCCATCCAATGGGGCCGCGCCCCCGAAGGGGTTGCAAGGTTCACATAAATCCCATTTTCATACAGGCGGTCTATGATTTTTTCCAGCCACGCAAAATCGTAAACCCCTTCCTTTGGCTCCAGCTTCGACCAGGAAAAAACCCCCACCGAAGCCGTGTTGATCTTCGCTTCCTTGAAACGCCTGATATCCGTATCCAAAATCTCCGGCATGGCCAGCCATTGCTCCGGGTTGTAGTCCCCCCCATGCATCAAATATTTTTCCGGCATATTCTTCTAATCCCCTCTGTCATTATGCAAATTATCCCTGTTCCTTCGCGCGCCGCACGCTTTTAACATACCCGTCATCCGCCTTCTGCAGCAGATACTTGGGCGCCAGCATCGCGCCGTCCTGCAATTCCTCCAAGGTGTCCAACTGCGCTTTGGCGGGGACGGCCGGGGACACCACGCGGGTCTGCCAGACCGCCATGCAGCCGGTATACTGCACCAGCCAAAACAGCGGCTCCATCCCCTTTTCCATCCGCGCATGCAGCCAGCCGGATTCCTTTTGGGAAATGGCAACCAAACGGCCGATATGTGACGGAAGCGGCTCCTCCACACTGCCGTCGGGCAAAATGATACATTCGCACTTTTCGTCTTCATCGCTTTGATGTGATTCGATAAACTCAATGCTCTTCATATCCGTCCTCCCTAAACAGTTCAAGTCCCCTAACTCCCACCGCGATTACGGCAATTTCCCATAAGGTGACAATACAGGGTTACGCCCACCTGCGTGAACCGTAACCCTGCATCTTTCTACACGGCGCAGATTCTGCCCCGCCCGCCTGCCGCGGGGTTTATGGCTTTTATACCAGCGACTGGTTCAAATATGCTTCCTGCTCCGCTGTCAGCACATCAATGTGTTTGCCAAGGAACGCCAGCTTGCGCGCCGCAACGCCCTCGTCCACCACTCTTGGCACGTCGATCAGCTTTTCCGTAAGTTCACTGCCGTGCTCCACCAGATATTTGGCGGAAAGCGCCTGAATCGCGAAACTCATGTCCATGATCTCCGCCGGATGCCCGTCCCCACAGGCCAGATTGACCAGACGGCCTTCTCCCAAAATGAAAATCCACTGTCCTGTAGGAAGCTTATATCCCATAATATTCTTCCGCATTTCCTTTGTTTCCACCGCGATCTGCTTTAGGCGGGCAATATCAATCTCACAATCGAAATGTCCGGCATTGCAGAGAATCGCGCCGTCCTTCATCACCGCAAAATCTTCCTCGTCAATGACCTTGTCGCATCCGGTCACAGTGACAAAGAAATCGCCCCGTTTGGCCGCTTCCACCATGGGCATCACCTCAAAGCCGTCCATGACCGCCTCAATGGCCTTGACCGGGTTGATTTCCGTGACAATCACCTTGGCCCCCAGGCCCTTTGCCCGCATGGCGACGCCCTTCCCGCACCAGCCGTATCCCGCCACTACCACATTCTTCCCTGCCACAATCAGGTTGGTGGTGCGCATCACGCCGTCCCAGACAGACTGCCCTGTGCCATAACGGTTATCGAAAAAGTGCTTGCAGTCCGCATTGTTGACCCGGACCATGGGAAACTGCAGCTGCCCCGCCTTATTCATCGCCTCCAGGCGGATGATGCCTGTGGTGGTCTCTTCACAGCCCCCGATGATATTGGGAATCAGATGGGTCAGTTCCGTATGAATCATATGCACCAAATCCCCGCCGTCATCAATGACGATATTGGGGCCGGCCTCCAGTACCGCACGGATATGCCGGTTATATTCCTCCGCAGTCGCACCGTACCATGCATGAACCTCCAGCCCTGCCGCCACCAGCGCCGCCGCCACATCGTCCTGCGTGGAAAGCGGGTTGGATCCTGTCACGTACATGTCCGCGCCGCCTGCCGCCAGCACCTTGCACAGATACGCCGTCTTTGCTTCCAAATGCACGGAAAGCGCAATTTTCTTGCCCGCAAAGGGCTTTGTCTGCGTAAACTCCTCCTCCAGTGTCCGCAGCAGGTCGCAATTCCTCTTGACCCACTCGATTTTCTGTTCGCCCAACCCGGCCAAATTGATGTCCCTGATTTCACTGCTCATACATTCTCTCCATTTCTGCCGCTTTTGCGGCCTAAGTTGTGCCAAGCACATATTTTGACTTTTGTCAGCCGAATTTTTATTAGAGTGTTGGTCGTCTGCCCTGTCAACACTGGATGTTTGTTCCCCCTTCATGGTAGCAAAACTACCGCCGTTTTGCAACCAGTTTTCGTGTTACCACACGGAAATCAATTTTGCGGGAGGGAGGGGCAGGGACGGCTTTCCGGCAGCCTGTGGGGGCGCATAGCCATTACAGGCTGCTGGCTTGCGGGCGGAGAAATTCCCCAAAAAGCAGGCTGTCCCTGCAACAGGGAACAAAACCGTACAAACGCAGTGCGTTTTTTGTGCCCTGTTGCGTTTAGGGGCGGCCTGCTTTTTGGCGGTATTTCCCGTCCGCAAGCCTTGCAAGCCTGTAATGGCT
>CARDPF010000124.1 GCA_948960675.1 uncultured Eisenbergiella sp. | reverse complement strand
CCCGTTTTGCATGTATGCATGCGTAAGGAACCGTCCACCCGGCAGGGGTGTCCGGTCTGGGGCAGGATCCGCCTTCCCCGCCCGTCGGCACGCCCCAAAAGCCGATTGCTTAACTAAGTGACATTGATTCACGGGTGATTGTTTTAACAGTTTAAATAGGGCTTGCATTCGGGGAAAAAGTCTAGTACACTGTAGATTGATAAGTTGTGGCATTTTGTGACAGGTTTCATCATGGGAGGTAATCTTGCATGGCACAGGTCAGCATTGTGATGGGCAGCGATTCCGATCTGCCCGTTATGCAGAAAGCGGCAGAGATTCTGGACAAATTCGGCATCACTTATGAGATGCGTATTATTTCCGCGCACCGGATGCCAGACACCTTTTTTGCATATGCAAAGACCGCCGAAGAGCGGGGGATCCGGGTGATTATCGCAGGCGCAGGCATGGCGGCTCATTTGCCGGGCATGTGTGCGGCTCTTTTTGCACTGCCGGTGATTGGGGTTCCGATGCATACCACATCCCTTGGGGGAAGGGATTCCCTCTATTCCATTGTGCAGATGCCCTCCGGGATTCCGGTGGCCACCGTGGCGATTAACGGCGGTGCAAACGCGGGGCTTTTGGCGGCGAAGATTTTAGCGGTATCGGATGCTGCACTTTTGGAAAAGCTTAAGGCCTATGGCAGGGAAATGGAGGAGAATGTCCGTAAAAAGGACGAAGGGCTGCAGCAGGAAAACAGGGTAAAGGATGGGGGACGGAATGGACTATAAGAGTGCAGGCGTGGACATAGAGGCCGGATACAAATCCGTGGAACTGATGAAACAATATGTGAAAGGCACCATGCGCCCGGAGGTTTTGGGGGGGCTTGGCGGCTTTTCAGGTGCGTTTTCCATGGAACGGTTTAAAAATATGGAGAAGCCGACGCTGGTTTCCGGAACGGACGGTGTTGGCACGAAGATTAAGCTGGCATTTTTGATGGACCGGCATGATACGGTGGGAATCGACTGTGTGGCGATGTGTGTCAACGATATTGCCTGCGCGGGCGGCGAGCCGCTGTTCTTTTTGGACTACATCGCCTGTGGAAAAAATGAGCCGGAGAAGATAGCCGCCATTGTCAAGGGTGTGGCGGAGGGCTGCAGACAGGCCGGGGCCGCCCTGATCGGCGGGGAGACGGCGGAGCATCCGGGACTGATGCCTGAGGACGAGTATGACCTTGCCGGATTTGCGGTGGGCATTGTGGATGAGAAAGATTTGGTAACAGGCAAGGGCGTCCGGGAAGGGGACGTTCTCATCGGTATGGCAAGTTCCGGTGTGCATTCCAACGGTTTTTCCCTTGTGCGCAAGGTGTTTGATGTGACAAAGGAGAGTCTGGCCGTTTATTACGACGAACTTGGGCAGACGCTGGGAGAGTGCCTGCTTACGCCCACCCGCATTTATGTGCGGGCGCTCCGGGCAGTTAAGGATGCCGGGATACGGCTAAAGGGGTGCAGTCATATCACGGGAGGGGGATTTGACGAGAATGTGCCGCGCATGCTGCCGGAGGGAATGCGGGCCGTTATCCATAAGGACAGCTATCCCGTGCCCGCTATTTTTAGTTTGCTGGCCCAAAAGGGGGGCATAACGGAGCAGATGATGTACAATACCTATAATATGGGAATCGGCATGATTGTGGCGCTGGATCCTTCGGATGCAGATAAGGCCATGGAGGCGATGCGCAGCGCCGGGGAGATTCCTTATGTGATCGGCCGGGTGGAAGCCGGGGAAAAGGGCGTGGCGCTATGCTGAGGCTTTTGGTGTGTGTTTCCGGCGGTGGAACTAACCTGCAGGCCATTTTGGACGCCATCGACAACGGGACTCTCACCAATGCGAAGGTGGAAGCCGTGATCAGCAACAATGCCAATGCCTATGCCCTTAGACGGGCCGGGGACAGGGGAATCGAAGCGCTCTGCATATCCCCAAAAGCTTATGGAAACCGGGAACTTTTTAACCGGGCGCTGCTGGAGGCGGCAGAGAAGATTGCGCCGGATTTGATCGTGCTGGCCGGCTTTTTGGTGGCTATTCCGCAGGAAATGATTGCTGCGTTTCCGGATCGGATCATCAATATCCATCCGTCCCTGATCCCGTCGTTTTGCGGGGTTGGCTACTACGGCCTGCGGGTGCATGAGGCGGTGCTTGCGCGGGGTGTGAAGGTGACAGGCGCCACCGTACATTTTGTGGACGGGGGAATGGATACCGGCCCGATTCTTTTGCAGAAGGCGGTGGAGGTGGAGCCCTTCGACACGCCAAAGTCCCTGCAGCAAAGGGTGATGGAGCAGGCGGAATGGCAGATACTGCCGTTGGCGATCGACCTGATCGCCAACGGCAGGGTGAAGGTGACGGAAGGAAAGGCGGCAATTGTATGAAGGTAATGATTGTGGGCAGCGGCGGCAGGGAGCATGCCATCGCGGCCAGCGTTGCAAAAAGCGGCAGGGTTGAAAAGATTTACTGCGCGCCCGGCAATGCGGGAATTGCGCAGATTGCGCAGTGTGTACCCATCGGTGCAATGGAATTTGAAAAAATCAGGGATTTTGCGAAAGAAAACGAAATCGGTCTGGTGATTGTGGGCATGGATGATCCGTTGGTGGGCGGTCTGGTGGACGTTTTGGAGGCGGCAGGCATCCGCACTTTTGGCCCGCGCAAAAATGCGGCCATTTTGGAAGGCAGCAAAGCCTTTTCCAAGGATTTGATGAAGAAATACCATATTCCCACGGCGGCTTACGAGACCTTTGACGAGGCGGAGGATGCGCTGGAATATTTACATACGCAGGCGAAGTTTCCCGTTGTGTTAAAGGCGGACGGCCTCGCCCTCGGAAAAGGGGTTTTGATCTGCAATACCCTGCAGGAGGCGGAGGACGGCGTCTGTACCATTATGACGGAACGTAAATTCGGGGCGGCGGGAAACCGTCTGGTCATTGAGGAATTTATGACGGGACGCGAAGTGTCCGTATTATCCTTTGTGGATGGCAAAACCATCCGGATCATGTCTTCTGCACAGGATCACAAGCGGGCAAAGGACGGCGATCAGGGCCTTAACACCGGCGGCATGGGAACCTTTTCCCCCTCCCCCTTTTATACGCCCAAGGTGGACGCATTTTGCAGGGAGCACATTTATCAGGCGACGGTGGATGCCATGGCGGCGGAGGGAAGGCCTTTTGTGGGCGTGATTTTCTTTGGATTGATGCTGACGGCGGAGGGGCCGAAGGTGTTGGAGTATAATGCCCGCTTCGGGGATCCGGAAGCCCAAGTCGTATTGCCGCGCATGAAAAACGATATGGTAGAGGTGTGCGAGGCCTGTATTGACGGCAGGCTGGATCAGGTGGAACTGGAATTTGAGGATAACGCGGCGGTTTGCGTGGTACTGGCTTCCGACGGGTATCCGGTAAAATATGACAAGGGCCTGCCCATTACGGGCCTGGAGCATTTTGAAAACCGGGAGGACGTTTACTGCTTCCATGCGGGGACGAAAACCGGGGAAGACGGAAAAACCATCCTCACAAACGGCGGCCGGGTGCTGGGTGTCACCGCAAAAGGCGGGACGCTGGCGCAGGCAAGAAAAAATGCTTATGCGGCGGCCGGATGGGTGGATTTTGCAAATAAATACATGAGACAGGATATCGGTAAGGCAATTGACGAGGCGTAACGGCAGGCGGGGGTAAATTGGAACCGCAATGGTGCAGAAAAGTGCCGTACATACGGAGGAATGAGAGGAAAATGAACACAGGAAAAGAGAGACTTCAGAAATTTGTTTTGGGATGGGTGAAAGGACTGGGCTGTGTGGCTGTCGCAGGCCTTTTGGCCACGGCCCCGCTCAAAGTGCAGGCGGTACCGCTGGGCAGTCAGCCGGCGGGAACCCCGGCGCCCTCCAACGAGGGGGATGCGCAGCTGGAAGGCGGGGAAAATCAGGAAGCCGGTGTGGATCAGGGTAACGAAGCCGGTGCGGAGGCCGGCGGGGAAGTACCGGCAGGCGGAGAGGAAGGCGCTGCAGCCACAGGGGAAGCCGTTGTGACCAGCGTTACCGTTACGGAGGCAAGGGTAAACGTCAGAAGTGACGCGTCCACCAGCGCAAGCATTGCGGGGAAAGCGACCTCCGGTATGGAACTGCCTGTTACCGGACAGAAGGATGACAGTTCCGGTACGACCTGGTATGCGGTAACTTTTGAGAGTGAAGGTAATACGGTGAGCGGCTATATCCGTTCCGATATGGTGGAAGCGCATGAGACAGTGCCGGCCCCTGCAGAACCGGAACCGGCGCCGGAAGAAGTTCCTGTGGATCCTACGCCGGAACAGCAGCCGGTGATGGCGGATTATTATGTGCAGTTTGAGGACGACGGCACGGGTACGGGTGTGAACGCATGGTTTTTACATGATAATATTATGGGAAATAAGTATAAGGTTGATGAACTGCTGACTGGTGCCGCCGGAGGAGGGGAAGAAGAATCCGGAGACTCCACCATGCGGATTATCGTGTTTGTGATGGCGGCGGTTATCGTCGTGCTGATTATCATTTTGACTGTCCTGATTTTGAAGCTGCGTGGCGCCGGTGATGATGATTACGACGATGATGATGAAGATGACGATGACGACGAAGATGACGAGGACGATGATGAGGATGAAATGCCCAGACGCCGCCGTTTCGGAGGCTTAGGTTCCCGCAGGAGCCGTGATGACGATGACGACGATGAGGAGGACGATGAGGACGACGAGGAAGAAGAATACCGTCCCGTAAGGAAGGCCCCCGTCAGGGAACGCACCCAGGGCCGGGCAAGAAGGGTGGAAGAAGAGGATGACGAGGATGATGAGGAAGAAGAATACCGTCCCCGCCGCAATGCAAAAGCTTCCGGTTCCAAAAAGGATAAAAATTGGCAGTCCAAAAACTTTTTGGACGACGATGACCTGGAATTTGAATTTTTAGATTTAAAATAAGAACTAACATTTCCGGAAGGGAAACGGTTCACAAAGGGGCCGTTTCCCTTTTGTGGTATTTGTCCGTCTGGGGCCGGCAGCCTGTAATGTCCATGGCTAAACTAAATGACATTGGGCCGTGAATCGTAACGATTTTACGTGGCCGTTCTAATTTTCCCGTTGACGGGAACGGGGAATTTTGTTATATTGTTGCTATAACAAGAAGGAGGAAAGGGTATGCTTATCGAGATTGATTTCAATAGTGACGAGGCACTCTACATCCAGCTGCGCAACCGGATCATCGTCGGAATTGCCACCTGTGAACTCAAGGAGGGGGATGTCCTGCCCAGTGTCCGCCAGCTTGCGGAATCTGTCGGAATCAATATGCATACAGTGAATAAAGCTTACACGGTCTTAAAGCAGGAAGGCTTTGTGAAAGTGGACAGAAGGCACGGCGCGGTAGTGTCCATCGACGCCGACCGCATCAAGAATATGGAAGAGTTGCGTGGCCAGCTGCGGGTGATTCTTGCAAAAGCCAGGTGTAAGAATATTTCCCGCGAGGAAGTGCATGCTCTAATTGACGAGATTTTTGAGGAATATGGAGGATATTGATTTATGCAGGCACAGTTTACGGACAAGGCGAGGACTGCCCTTCTTTTGGCGGGTCGGGCGGCAAAGAGCCTGCACCAGAATTATACGGGGACGGAGCATTTGCTGTTGGGCCTGATCCGGGAGGGAACCGGGGTGGCGGCGAAGGTGCTGGTGGCCAACGGGGCGAACGAAGAGGCGATCCGTGAGATGATCCGGGATCTGATTGCGCCGGAATCTGCAACGCCGGTTTTGGAACGGGACGGATATTCCCCCCGGGCGCAGGAGGTGCTGGCCGCCAGCCATAAGCAGGCGCAGAGGGCGGGCAGCATGCTGACGGGAACCGAGCATATTCTGCTGGCGCTTTTGGGGGATGGAGACAATGTGGCGGTCCGGATTTTAAATACCCTGTCTTTGCCGATCCAGAAGATTTATCTGGATACGCTGGCGGCCATCGGGCAGGATCCCGGGGCTTATAAGGAGGAGATTTCCAGAAAGCAGCGCAAAAAGGGCGGTACCGCCACCTTAGAGCAGTACAGCCGGGATTTGACGAGGCTGGCCAGGGAGGGAAAGCTGGATCCTGTGGTGGGCCGGGAGGAGGAAATCCAACGTGCCGTTCAAATTTTGAGCCGCCGCACGAAGAATAACCCCTGTCTGGTGGGTGAGCCGGGCGTGGGAAAGACTGCCATTGTGGAAGGGCTTGCCGCGCGGATTGTGGCGGGCAGCGTACCGGATACGGTGAAAGAAAAACGGGTGCTTATGCTGGATTTGTCCGGCATGATTGCAGGAAGCAAGTACCGGGGGGAATTCGAGGAACGCATCAAGAAGGTGATCCGGGAGGTAAAGGAGGACGGCAATGTTTTACTTTTCCTGGATGAATTGCATACCCTGATCGGTGCAGGGGGAGCGGAGGGTGCAATTGATGCCTCCAACATTTTAAAGCCCTCCCTTGCCCGGGGGGAGATCCAGATGATCGGCGCCACGACCATAGAGGAATACCGCAAATATATTGAAAAGGATGCTGCGCTGGAGCGGCGTTTCCAGCCGGTGACGGTGGAGGAGCCTACCGTTTTGGAGACCATCGGGATTTTGCGGGGAATTGCGGCCAATTATGAGGAGCACCATCAGGTGCGGATTTTGCCGGAGGCGCTGGAGGCTGCAGCGGTTTTGTCCGAGCGCTATATCAATGACAGGAAACTGCCGGATAAGGCGATTGACCTGATGGACGAGGCAGGCGCTGCCGTCCGTTTAAAGAACATGCAGACACCGAAGGAGACCCAGGACCTGCTCACACAGATTCGCAAGCTGGACGAACAGATCGAACGTTCCCTGCGGATGGAGGTATTTTCCCAGGCAGGCGAATTGAAAAAGAAGCAGGATGAACTGCTCTCCAAATATGAGAGGCAGCTGCAAAGGCAGGAAAAGCGCAAGGCGAAAGCCCCCTGCGTCGTGACCGAGGACGACATTGCCGAGGTGGTGGCAATGTGGACAAAGATTCCGGTGAGTAAGCTGACGGAGAAGGAGGGGGAACGGCTTTTAAAGCTGGAATCCATCCTGCACAAGCGGGTGGTAGGGCAGAAGGACGCCGTGACGGCCGTGGCCAAGGCGATGCGGCGGGGCCGTGTCGGGCTGCAGGATCCCAGAAGGCCCATCGGCTCCTTCCTGTTTTTGGGTCCCACTGGCGTGGGCAAAACCGAACTTTCCAAGGCGCTGGCAGAGGCCATGTTCGGTTCCGAAAGCGCGCTGATACGGGTGGATATGTCCGAATACATGGAGGGCCATTCCGTGTCCAAGATGATCGGTTCGCCCCCGGGCTATGTGGGTTTTGAGGACGGGGGCCAGCTTTCCGAGAAGGTGCGCCGCAATCCTTATTCCGTGGTGTTGTTTGACGAGATCGAAAAGGCGCACCCGGACGTTTTCAACATTCTGCTGCAGGTATTGGACGACGGCCATATCACAGATGCCAAGGGCAGGAAGGTGAGTTTTAAAAATACGGTCATTATCATGACCTCCAATGCGGGCGCGCAGCGGATTGTGGATCCCAAGAATCTGGGCTTTGCGGCGCAGGAAACGGCGGATAAGAACTATGAGAAGATGAAAACCGGTGTGATGGAGGAGGTCAAGAGACTGTTTAAACCGGAGTTCATCAACCGGATTGATGAGATCATGGTATTTCACCAGCTTACGAAAGAGGATATGCGGGAAATCATCACCCTCCTTTCGGAAAACCTGGTGAAACGGTGCAGGGAGCAGATGAATATCCGCCTGTCCATCACCCCTGCCCTAAAAGAGCATATTGTGGAAAAGCACAGTGATTTGAAAATGGGCGCAAGGCCCCTAAAGCGGGCCATCCAGACAATTATTGAGGATGCGCTGGCGGAAGAGATTCTTTCCGGACAGGTAAAGGCCGGCGACAATGTGGCGGCTGGTTTTCGGGAAGGAAAGGTGACATTCAAGGTCAGGGAGAAAAAGCTGTTTGACTGAGGACATGGGCATCATTTAGAAGAACCATCCGGAATGTTTTTGGGCGGTTCACCATTATCAACCATATACAGGAGGACAAAACAATGGCAGCAGTGACAGAACTCATCAGGACGGAGGCGGACGGCTCTTTAAGCTTTGGCAATCATCTGCTTGCGGCAAAGAGCAAGAAGGAGGGTTTTGAGAGCGGCGGCGACCAGTACAAGGTGAAAACCTACCGGGAGATCACGAAGCTGGAAAGAAATGGGATGTTTGTGTATGAATCCGTGCCGGGAACCAGTGTGGAGCATTTTGTGGAGGATGAAAACGGTGTCAGCTTTGTGGTGGAGGGCAGCGAAGACGCGCAGCTGACACTGGGGCTGGAGGATGACGCAGAGTACAGTGTGGAAGTGGACGGTGAGGATGCCGGGAAGGTGAGGACCAACCTTGGCGGTAAGTTGAGCGTCAGTGTGGAATTGGCGGACGTGGGGGAAGTCAGGGTAAAGATTACAAAATAATATGGCAAGGGATAAAGGGAAAACGGTATTTTTTTGTCAGGAATGCGGGTATGAGTCCGCAAAATGGATGGGGCAGTGTCCCGCCTGCCGGGCGTGGAATTCCTTTGTGGAGGAGCCGGCGGCCGGTAAAAAGGGCATGAAGACAGCGGCGATCGGTACGGGCGGCGGGCAAAGCCGCCCGGCTGCGTTGCATGAAATTTCCGAAGAGGAAGAGAGCAGGAGTTCCACAGGAATTGAGGAACTG
>CARDPF010000123.1 GCA_948960675.1 uncultured Eisenbergiella sp. | reverse complement strand
CCCCGGCGCAGTTTCCTCCACCACCTCATTGACGATCTGCGCCATCCCTACCGGGCCCGCCACATCATCCTTGGTCAACTTTCCCTGCACCAGCGCAATCACGCTCATCACGGAATTCTTCATGCAAAAACGCAGCTGGTACCACCCGTACCGGAGCAGATTGAGCCCTTTGGCCTCCACATACTGCGCGTAATTGTAAAACCCTACCAAATACCTGCCTTCCGCCTCGTCATACTGCGGCGTCAAAACCGTCCGGTACGTCTCCCCGTCCCGGACATATTCCACCGTAACCGGATCCCCGTTGGGGTTTAATCCCATTTCCAGCTGGATTTCCCGCGCAATCCTGACCTTCCCGTTAAACCGCGTAATCCGGTCCCCCGCCTGCATGCCCGCCGCTTCCGCCGCCGAGCCCGCAACCACGTCTCCCAGCACAGGCAGATCCACACCCGCATATCCGGCCACGATCACGGCAAACAAAAATGCAAGCAGGAAATTGAAAACCGGCCCCGCCGCAACGGTGGAAATTCTGGCCCACACGGAAGCATTCTGAAAATTACCTTCCTCCGTGCCGCCCTCTTTGGCGGCCAATCCGTCCTCCCCCTCAAACATGCAGGCCCCGCCCAACGGCAGAAGGCGCAGCACATAGTCGGTTTCCCCTTTTTGAAAATGCGCCACCTTCGGCCCCATGCCGATGGCAAATTCATGTACCCGGATCCCGTTTACCTTGGCCAGCAAAAAATGCCCGAATTCATGTCCCATGACAATCACAAAGAAAATCAAAAGAAAAATAAGTACTGTCTGAATCAATGTTCCCTCTCCTGCCTACAAAGTTTCAACGGACGCTGTCCCGCCCTGCATAACCCTTTCGTTACGGTTCCCGCCCCAAAAGCCGCTCATCCCAATAACTTTTCCAAAAATTCATAAACTTCCGTTTCCGCCTGCAAAATTTCCTCCACCGTAGGATTTGCAACTGTCCGGTGGTTATGCATGGCGGCCTCTATGATCTCTGCAATCTTAGTAAACCGGATCTTTTTTTCCATAAACAGCTTCACTGCCGCCTCATTGGCCGCATTGAAAACCGTAGGCATACTGCCGCCCACAGTCGCCGCGCGGTACGCCAATTCCAAACCGGGGAAACGTTTGGTATCCGGCTTTTCAAAGGTAAGCTGTCCTACCGCAAACAAATCCAGGGCAGGCATGGGCATGGGTCTTCTTTGGGGATACAAAAGTGCATACTGGATGGGAAGCTTCATATCCGGCAGGCCAAGCTGTCCGATCACCGCACCGTCCTCATATTCCACGGCGGAATGCAGGATACTCTGGGGATGGATCACCACCTGAATCTGTTCCAGCGCCGTGCCAAAAAGCCACTTCGCCTCCATAACCTCCAGGCCTTTGTTGACCAAAGATGCCGAGTCAATCGTAACCTTCTTCCCCATGGACCAGTTGGGATGCCGTAAAGCATCCTCCAGCGTCATCCGGCGCAATTCTTCCTCCGACTTGTTCCTAAACGGCCCGCCCGATGCGGTCAGCAAAATTTTGCGGACCGCGTTATCCCCACGCCCCTGCAGGGACTGGAAAATCGCCGAGTGCTCGCTGTCCACCGGAAGGATGGAGACTCCCTCCTTTTTGGCCAATGGCATGATGATATGTCCCGCCGTCACCAGCGTTTCCTTATTCGCAAGGGCAATATCCTTTTTATGGGTGATGGCGGTGATTGTGGGCCGGATTCCAATCATCCCCACCACCGCCGTAACCACCATATCGCAGTCCGTCATGGAGCAGATCTCCAAAAGCCCTTCCATTCCGCCCACGACCCGCACCGGCAAATCCGCCACCCGGACTTTTAAATCGGCCGCCGCCTCCAAATTCCACATTCCGGCCAGCAAAGGCCGAAACTCCCGGATCTGTTTTTCCATCAAATCAACGTTTTGCCCTGCCGCCAGCGCAGTCACATGCAAATCCGGCTGGTTGCGGACAATCTCCAACGTCTGTGTACCGATGGATCCGGTTGAACCCAAAACCGCTATTTTTTTCATCTTCCGCATTCCTCCCGATGGAAAGCACCGTCTGCCGCGAAATAATCCTTTTAGTGTCCGACCTGCAGGATCGCCACGGACAAGTAATAAATAACCGGGGCCGTAAAAAGCACGCTGTCAAAGCGATCCATAATCCCCCCATGGCCGGGGATGAGTTTGCCGTAATCTTTGATTTCATGGTTGCGTTTGATCGCGGAGGCTGCCAGATCCCCGATCTGGGAAATCACCGCGCCAACCGCGCCGATCAGGGCCGCCGCCCCAGCCGTCCCAGCCGTTTTCGTCATGGGCGTCAGAAAAATCCACGCAAACAGCGCACTGATCAGGGCGGAACCGGCTACGCCGCCCACCGCACCCTCCACCGACTTTTTGGGACTTAACACCGGCGCCAGCTTATGCTTCCCGAAAGCCATTCCCACCAAATACGCACAGGTATCGCATATCCAGGAACTAATGAAAATCATCCACACCAGATATACGCCGTACTGCAGCTGACGGGTCAGGTAAATAAAGGAAAACAGGACGGCCGGATAAAGCGCGCAAAAACAGGACGCCATCACCTGCCCTGCCTGATAGCGCGGAAACCGAAACACATACAGCCCCATCTGCGCCAAAAACAAAAGAACCAGACAGCCCAATCCCCACATAAAGTTTTCCGTCAGCATCATTGTCAGATAATACAGGAAAATACCGGCATAACCTACATATTCCAAAAGCCCTGCTTTTCCTTCCTTCTCCACCTTACAGGCATGCATCAGTTCCCGGTATGCAACGATAGAAAGCGTGGCCGCTGCCGCGCCCAGCAGGCTGCCCCCGGTCAGTAAAAGCAGGAGCGCCAGTACCACCAAAACCGCGCTGCTTTTCAACCTCACCCAAAACATGCTACTCCTCCTTCAAAAGGCCGTACCTTCTGTCCCTATGATTATATGCCTCCACAGCCTTGACCAATTCTTCCTTTGAAAAATCCGGCCACGCCACATCCGTAAAATAAAGCTCCGTATACGCCAGCTGCCAGAGCAGGAAATTGGAAATGCGCTGTTCGTTGCAGGTACGGATCAAGAGATCCGGATCCGGAATCCCTCTCGTATCCAAAAAGCCGCCGAACACATCCTCCGTAACGTCCGCCGCCTCCAGCTGCCCCTCCTTGACCTGCTGTGCAATCCTGCGCACGGCCCGGCAGATCTCGTCCCTGCCCCCGTAATTGATGGCAATCTGAAAATGCAGGCCTGTATTGTCTTTGGTCGCCTGCTCCAACTCTTCCATGCGTGTGCGGATATCGTCGTCCAATCTTTCCTTTTCCCCAATGATCCGCACGCACATATTATTTTTTGCCGCTGTTTTCAGGCAGGTTTTCATGTAATTGCGCAAAAGCCCCATCAAGGCGCTAACCTCATCCTGCGGCCGGTTCCAGTTCTCCGTGGAAAAAGCATAGACCGTAAGATATTGGATCCCCATCCTGTAGGCCTCCTCGCAGATTGTCTCCACCGTCTTGGCCCCCTGCACATGCCCGTAATTGCGGGGCATTCCCTTGGCCCTGGCCCAACGCCCGTTCCCATCCAATATGATGGCAACATGCTTTGGCATATCCATACCCAATCTCCTTTCTTAGAACGCGGCATATATCCGACAGGGCAGACCCGGAAATGTATCCCATTCCGGGTCTGCCCCTCATCCCCCGCCGCATCCTTATACGGTCATAATTTCCTTGGACTTCGTCTCCACAAGCTTATCGATATCTTTCCCGTACTTGTCCGTCAGCTTCTGCAGCTTGTCCTCCAGTTCCTTGATCTCATCTTCGGAAACGTCCTCTTTTCCAAGCTTTTTTAAAAAATCATTCCCGTCGCGGCGGATATTGCGAACCGCCACCTTCGCTTCCTCCCCCTTCTTCTTTACGTCTTTCACCAAAGCCTTGCGGCGCTCCTCCGTCACCTCCGGAAATACCAGACGGATCACGGAGCCGTCGTCCGAGGGGGTAATCCCCACATCGGAAGCCATGATGGCCTTCTCAATGGCCTTAATCAAAGATTTCTCCCAAGGCGAAATCTGCAGCATCCTCGGTTCGGGAACCGTGATATTGCCGACCTGCTGTAAGGGAGTCGGCGTACCGTAATAATCCACCCTGATTTTGTCCAGTACATGCGGATTGGCACGGCCTGCGCGGATTCCCTGATAATCCGCCTCCAAATGCGCGTACGCCTTCTGCATTTTTGTGTCAAACTGCTGTAATCTCTCGTCCATTTCATACCTCCCTTTTCTGGTAACAGTCCGGATAAGCCTGCACTGTTTGGGCATCCGCCTGTGGAACCTGTCCCAATGTTACACCGTTACCTTTGTTCCCGTAAATGTACCGCAAACGGCATTGACAATGCTGTTGTGCTCCTGCAGGCCAAATACCCACATCGGCATCCCGTTATCCCTGGCAAGGATGGACGCCGTCATGTCCACTACCTGCAAATTCTTCTCGATTACTTCCCCAATCGAAACCTCGTCATATTTCTTCGCGTCCGGGTTCGTGCGCGGGTCGTCGTCATATACCCCGTCCACCGCTTTGGCAAGCAAAATCACGTCGGCTTCCACCTCGACGGCCCGGAGCACCACCCCCGTATCCGTGGAGAAATAGGGATGCCCCGTGCCCCCCGCGAAAAACACCACCATTCCCTTTGCAAAGTATTTATTCGCACGATCCTTGGAAAACAGTTTCGTAAAAGAACCGCATGTAAAAGGGGTCAGGATGTTGGTCATCATCCCCTCCGCCCGGAAAATCTCCGAAACATAAATACAGTTCATCACCGTCGCCAGCATGCCGATCTGATCCGCCTTTGTCCGGTCTATGTTTCCGCTGGTACGGCCCCTCCAAAAATTGCCGCCGCCAATGACAATGCCAACCTCAATCCCTGCATCCACCAGCTGCTTTACCTGCAGCGCAACTGCGCGCACCGTTGGTTCGTCAAAGCCCTGTTTCTTGTCTCCCGCCAGCGCTTCGCCGCTCAATTTCAATAGAATCCTCTTCATTTTGCCACCCCCTCTGCCATGTACACGCTCTAGCGCTAGTATAGCACACAATGCCCGCAACGAAAAGTAAAAATTGTCTAAAAACACGGGGAAATCCATTTTTGCGTGGGAGTGGAATTAGGCGGCAGAACAGCCCCCCTTACCGGCCTAGATCCGTTCCACCAGGGGAATTCTTCGTTGTACCTTCAGGCCTGCATAGGAAATGGCCACCGGAAGCAACATCACGCCTGCGGCATACAGGATGCCCGCAGCCACCGGAAACCGGTACTCCATATAGTGCACGTTTTTTTGCATGAACCAGACAAAACCATAGCCTGCGGTTCCCCCGAGAAGAAGCGTAATTGCCACGGCCGGAAATACAAACTGAATACTTTCCCAAAACAGCATTTTTTGTATCTGCCCTTCTTCCATACCGATGGATTCCAGCATGGAAAGGCCCCGCTTTTTTACGGCAATATTTCCCACCAGCATATTGATCAGGTTTAAAACGCTAAACAAAAGCATAAACGCATAGATTCCGTAGATTTGGATTTTCACCTTCCGTACGCTTGCGGAATCGTTGATCCGCCTCTCCCGCAGGGTTTCAAGCCCCAAATCCTCATACGGCGCAATGGCGGCGCGGATTGCCTGTTCTATCTGGTCTCCATACTTTTCATACTCTTGTGTAGAAATGGTAAAGGAACTGGCGGTGTTCATGCCGCCCCACAATTTCTCCATCGTTTTGTCCGCCATAAGAACGCTGTAATCCGAATGTCCGGGCATGCTGTCCGGCGTAACGGCCGCAATTTCCAGTTCCGCCTCCCGCTCCTGCCCGTCAAACCAATGCAATGTAAATTTATCCCCCGCCCGAAAGGACACGCCGTTTACTGCCTCCTTAAAAGCACTGTCCGTAATCACTACGGCATCATGCCCACACATGTACGCATAGCTTGTGTTTTTGTCCGCCTCCATCCCAAAATATTCCCCCGCTTTTCCTGTCACCCTTAAAAAGCCCTCTCCCCAGACAGCACCCTGGTATTCCACATTTCCGAAAGCGCTGCTTTCCACCTCAATAGACCGGATATGGGCGATGCCCAAAAGCTCTTCCTTTAATGCCTCGCTTAAATGTCCTGTCAGCTGCATTTTTGTCGGTCCATATGCAGATGGGTTATGGGCGCTATAGAGATAGGAAACCACATATTCCGCATTTTCAAATTTTCCCTGTCTGGAAAAAGCGGCTTCGTCCCATGCGCACAGATAAGAGGCGGCAATCATGAAAACAACTCCCCCAAACGCAAGCGATACGGTCATGAGGTTTCTCTTTTTACGGCTGCCTTCCTGCCCCAGCTTCGCCAGCACAAAGGGGGACAGTCTTTTATGTTTCCTGATGCCTTCTTTTAGGGTTTCCTTTTGGACAGTATTTCTCGCAGCCTCCACCGGGGAAACCCCCGCCGCAAGGGCCGCCGGTTTTCCCAGGGATATCTGTACAACTGCCATCCCCACAATTCCCACGATAACCGCCACAAAAACCCAGTTCCAAAAACCAAAGCCCTCCGGCTCCAGAACATATGCGGTCATGCTGCCAAACGCCAGCCCCAGCGGTATTGCCAGCCCGCCCAGCAAAACGCCTTCCCGGCGCACCATCTTTTTGGCCTGCCTGGGCGTCATCCCGATCGTCTGCAGCTGGCCGATCTGCTGTGTACGCGACGTAACGGAAAGATAAAAGATACTATAGATCACAATCCCGCAGGCCGCCAGTACGAAGGCTGCAACCAGCAGCCCGGCCGCATACAGGACCGCATTTTGTCCCTGCAAGGATTCCTCAAACCTTCCGTTTCTGTTGACATCCGACCTCCCAATTGAGTGATCCATTGCCATTTGGTAAACCGTTGTCTCAAACCCGGAAGCATCCATCAAAGCAGCATCCACAATCCGGACGAGGGCCGTATATGCAAGGTCTTTCATCAAAACGCTTTGGTCTGCAAAAGCCCCGGACACATACACGGAATAAGAGGATGTGTCATATCCTTTATCCGTATATCCGCAAATTGCAAACTCCTGCTGCGAATCCCCCACATCAAGCCATATTTTCCCGCCGGTTTTGCATTCCTGTCCAATGCTGTCCATGAAACGTTTATCCACCACAACCTCGTCCTGCTTTTTGGGCGGACACCCTTCTGCCAATGCATAAGTCCGTATGGGCCCCTCCCGGTTTTCCAAATAAATAAAGCTGTACTTTATGCCGTTCTTCCAAAAAGTCTGACCGCTTTCCTTATACGGAACCATCTCTTCCGTTCTCGGGTCCGACTCAATTTCTTTCATCTGCTCCTTTTGCACATTCATGAACATGACATGCTGCATCTGACCCAGCATGCGTTTTTCCACCGCCTGCTTTTCCAGCAGGAATAGAAACATGGCGCTCACAAAGGCAACGGACAGGATAATGGATGCAAAAGAAAAAAAGCTATACAATTTGTTTCCCATCAGGTTGCTTTTTGCAAGGCGGTAAATAATTTTCCTGTTATTATTGGCTTCCAGACTCATATTTCCTCCCATTTACCAGCGGTTTTCCACAAGCCGGCCGTCCTCTATGCGGACCGCCCGGTCTGCCGCCTGTGCAATCTCGTCATTATGTGTAATCATGACAATCGTCTGGTGAAATTTTTTACCGGTTGCCCTGAGCAGTCCGATTACTTCCTGGCTGGTGTGGCTGTCAAGATTTCCGGTGGGTTCGTCCGCCAATAGGATGGCGGGCTTTGTGATCAGCGCCCTTGCAATGGCTGCCCGCTGCTGCTGTCCGCCGGACAGCTTATTGGGCCTGCTAAAAAGCTTATCCTCCAGTCCCAGTGCCTTCACAATTTCATCGAAATACTGCTTATCGGCGCACCTCCCGTCCAATTCCACCGGAAGGACAATGTTGTCATAAACCGTCAAATTTGGCAGCAAATTGTAATTCTGGAATACAAAACCGATCTTTCTCCTCCTAAAAACCGTCCGTTCATTTTGCTCCATGTTACACAATTCCTGACCGTCCACCACAACGCTTCCGCTGGTTGGCGTATCAAGCCCCCCAAGCATGTGAAGCAAGGTGCTTTTTCCGGACCCGGAAGTCCCGACAACCGCAGTAAAACTGCCCTGCTCGATTTCCAGCGTAATGCCGTCGAGGGCTTTCACCAGTGCCGCCCCTGCCCCGTAGTATTTTGTAAGTTGATTTGCCCTTAAAATATGCATGTTTGGTTCCTCCTTCCTGCTACTTCCATTTTAGGAGGAAATTGTACCAATCCCGTCTCAATTTTCCACATAATTTTATCAAAACCGAAACATTTACATTCTTTTTTGATTCGGCAAAAATACCGAAAAGCAGGAACCCTCACCCACTGTGGACCGGACCATGATATAACCGCCCTGCAGCGTGATAATATTCCTGGCAATATACAGGCCAAGCCCTAAGCCGTCGTCTTCCTGCGCCGTTTTTTCCCTGTAAAACCGCTTGAATATGTCGTTAAAGTGCTCCGGGGCGATTCCCCTTCCGGTATCCTGTATTTTTATTTCCACATACATTTATGTGGAGACGGTGTGTCTCTTGAGCCGCATAAAATAAGGGTTTTTAGGTGCTTAGAGGGTGTGAAAATGGGTGGTTTGCCACCGATTTGCCACCGCAATTCTGAAAAATTACCCAAAACGTTAAGAAAGGGCTGAACAGCGGTGAACTTTTGCTGTCAGCCCTCTTTTGGTATTCTATGAGGTTTTCC
>CARDPF010000122.1 GCA_948960675.1 uncultured Eisenbergiella sp. | reverse complement strand
GTCACAGGGGCGCTCTTGCCTGAAGCGGCCGCTGCCTTCCGGGAAGCATACGGCATGGAGGGGCTTGCGGCAGAGCAAAAGGCGGACGCGTTTCTGGCTCCTCTGGTGACGCTGGTTTTTGCCTGTAGACAGGAAACCTTTCCCGGCTGGGCAGCCACAGCGCTTTCGCAACTCAAGAACGGTACGGTCATAAACGCCTTGCGGGAATGGCTGGATTGTTAATGACAATGGCTACGGCCGTCATGGACGGAAATCAATTTTGCGGGAGGGGAGGCATATGAAGGAGACGGGCATTAAGCCGGTTGTAATGGAGGAAATCCGTATGCTGGCCCGAAAATACGGACTTCAAAAAGTGATTTTGTTCGGTTCAAGGGCCAGGGGTGATTTTCATAGAACCAGTGACATTGACCTTGCGGTAAGCGGCGGGAATTGTGTGGGGTTTGCGCTGGATGTGGAGGAGGAAACTTCTACGCTGCTGCAATATGACGTTGTGGATCTTGACGGCAGCGTGCAGGAACCATTGCGCAGTTCCATCGGGAAAGAAGGTATTGTTCTATATGAAAAAATATGATAATTTTTGTGCCGCATTAAAGAATCTGGAGGATATATACCAATACCAGGAGCCGTATGACAATGTAATCATAACAGGGCTGGTGGGTCTTTATGAGATATGTTTTGAGCAGTCGTGGAAGATGATGAAGGAAATCTTGGAAGCGCACGGCTTTGAGGCTGCGGCGATCGGTTCCCCGAAATTCATTATTAAAACGGCGTATCAGGCATCCATGATTTGGGACGAGGATGCGTGGCTGGCAGCTTTGCAGGCGAGGAATAATGTGGCACATTCTTATAACCGGGCGGTTGCGGCAGATATTGTTTGGCAGACGAAAGAACGGTTTTACGAATTGTTTTGCAGACTGAAAGAGGATGTGGAGACAGGCTGGCTGCAGGAGTGAGAGACGGGGAACGGTTTTGGGGTGTCTGATACGGTTACGAAAAACGGCGCAGCCTGTGTGGTATGTTTTGGATAAAAGGAGGAGAAAGACAAAATGGAATATGCAGTGATTGTGCTGGTTTGCTTTTTGTCGTCCGTGATAGGCGCAATCTGCGGAATCGGGGGCGGCGTGATTATCAAACCGGTGCTGGATGCCACGGGGATTATGGCGGTGACTACGATTTCGTTTTTGTCGGGGTGTACGGTACTGTCCATGTCCGTGGTGTCCATGTACAAAAATATGCGGGCCAAACGGGACTTTGCATTCGACAAAGTATTTGCCACTGTTTTGGCGCTGGGGGGCGTGGTCGGCGGTCTGACCGGCAAAGATTTGTACCAGGGCGTAATCGGGCGGCTTTCGGATACCAGCAGGGTCGGCGCGATACAGGCTTTCGTGTTGATGCTTGTGACGGCGGGGACGCTGGTATATACGGTTTTCAAGGAAAAAGTACATACCAGAAAGCTCAAAAGCAAAGCGGTGGTGTTTGGGATCGGTATCGTGCTGGGGATTATGTCCTCCTTTTTGGGAATCGGGGGCGGACCGATCAATTTGGTGGTACTGTTTTTCTGCTTTTCCATGGCGACAAAGCAGGCCGCGATGTATTCGATTTACGTCATCATGTTTTCACAGATTGCGAGTCTGTTATCCACGCTGATAAAAGGAAATGTCCCGCCGTTTGAGCCGGTTATTTTGGGAATGATGATAGCCGCCGGTGTGGCAGGGGGACTTGTGGGGAGCAGGATCAACAAAAAAATCAATAACCGGACGGTGGATAAGCTTTTCATGGGGGCCATGGGGCTGATCATCTGTATCAATATCTATAATATTTTCCGGTATATGTAATGTAGCGCAACAGGGCAGGCTTATCTGGACGGTTACAATCCTTCGGCGGTTTGGAGGCAGGATGGGGAAAAAATTGCGGTTGGCGGCCATGCGGTTATGGAAGGACATACAGACATACAAGGCATTACTTTTGGCGCTGCTCTTCTATGATGCGGTGGTGCAGATATGTTTTGGGGCTTTTTGCCCGATGGTCATTGTGACGGGGCTTCCCTGTCCGGGCTGCGGGATGACAAGGGCCGTATGTTACCTGTTGACGGGACAGTTTGCAAAAAGCTGGGAGATGCACCCCATGGGGATTTTGTGGACGGCGCTGGCCGTCTGCTTTTTACTGTCCCGCTATTGGTTCGCAAAACCTGCAAAGGCCCTATTGCGGGTGGGCGGCGTGCTGGCCGTCTGCATGCTGGCGCTTTACCTGTACCGGATGTATCGCTGCTTTCCGGGCGAAGCGCCGATGGCTTATCACGAAAAAAACCTGTTGGAACGGGCGCTCCCAGGATACCGTGATTTGGTTTTGCGGTTGTCGTTTTTGCACAAGGGGAAAGGCGGTTAAAAGTGGCTCCCTGGGGCAGCGGCCAAATATCCGCACAAGCGCGGCTGTCTGGTCTGGCGTGTGGGAATCAGCTGCGGATCCATCTCCCGGATGCGCCGCAGGGCAAAACCAGTCCCGTATCCGTGACGGGAAGCCCGATTTCCCCGGCTTTTACCGTACCGCCGAATTTGCGCGCCACTGCAGTGGAGAGCATATAGTGCAGTACCGCAGGTTGCAGTCCGGTGGTGTAGGAATTGAGGAGCAAAAATTCTGCATCGTCGGACAAAAGCTGTGCGGTAAGGGTGAGAAAGGAAAAGATGTTTTCTTCCATCTTCCAGATTTCCCCCTTGGGCCCCCTGCCGTAGGATGGGGGATCCATTATGATACCGTCGTATTTGCTGCCCCGCCGGATTTCCCGCTCCACGAATTTGACGCAATCATCCACCAGCCAGCGGATGGGCGCTTCCGAAAGGCCGGAGGCGGCAGCGTTTTCCCTGGCCCAGTTTACCATGCCCTTGGAGGCATCCACATGGGTGACGGATGCGCCAGCAAGGGCGGCGGACAGGGTAGCGCCCCCGGTGTAGGCAAAAAGATTGAGTACCCTAAGCGGACGTCCGCAGGAGCGGAGCAGGCCGCCAAACCAGTCCCAGTTTGCGGCCTGCTCCGGGAAAAGTCCCGTATGCTTAAAGCTAAAGGGCTTTAAGCGGAAGGTGAGGCCCCCATACCGGATGCTCCATTCCTCGGGAAGCCGGAAAAATTCCCACTCCCCGCCGCCCTTGGAACTGCGGTGGTAGTGACCGTTTCGCGTTTTCCATCCGGGATTTGTCCTGGGCGTATCCCAGATAACCTGTGGATCCGGGCGCACCAGAATATAGTCGCCCCATCTCTCCAGCTTCTCTCCGTTAGAGGTATCCAGAACCTCGTAATCTTTCCAGTTATCCGCAATCCACATGCCAGACGCCGTCCTTTCTGTTGTCGTTTCTTGTAACCGTGCAGATAAGCCTGCCCTGCCGCCTTTTTCTTCTACTATACCAAAAGACGGGGGAGGGTTGCAAGCGGCGTTTTGGAAAAAGCACGGAATAGTAACACGAATGGTATCCGGCTGTCAGCGGATTTCCCTGCGCACCACAAGGAGCATGGTTACAAAGCAGGCCGTGCCGCCGATCAGGTTGGAGATGGGCTCCGCCGCGAACACACCGTTTACCGGCGGGGTAAAGAAGTAGGGGAGCAGCAGGGTGAGGGGCACAACGATGAAAGCCTTGCGTAGAAGGGAAAAGAAAATGGCATGTTTGGCTTTTCCCAGCGCGGTGAAGGTACTCTGCCCCGAAAACTGCAGGGACATAAAGAAGAATCCGAAAAAGTACAGCCGCAGGGAAGGAATGGCAGTCTCGATCAGGAGGGTTTCGTCACTGAACAGGCGGATGAAAAATGCCGGAAACAGATGGAGGGCTCCCCAGACCAGGGCAGTGTAGCCGATACAGACGGATGCCATGAAAGCGATGGCCTTTTTGATGCGGTCATATTGGGATGCGCCGTAATTAAAGCCGATGACGGGCTGGGCGCCGTTGGTAATGCCGGATACGGGCATGGTGACAATCTCCCGGACGGAATTCAAGATGGTCATGACCCCTACATAGAGGTCGCCGCCATACCGGGAGAGGGTGGCGTTACAAACGATTTGGACGGCGCTGTTGGTGACGGCCATGATGAAGCCGGACATGCCAAGGGAGACAATCTGGCGGACCAGATCCATGCGCAGCCGGAGCGAGGACAGGCGCAGCCGTAAAATGGTGCGTCTCCCGGTGAGAAAGCGAAAGGTCCAAAGGGCGGATGCGGCCTGCGAGAGCACGGTGGCGATGGCTGCGCCCCGGATGCCCAAATGCAGGACAAAGATGAACAGCGGATCCAAAAGGAGGTTCAAAACCGCGCCGATTAGGACTGTGAGCATGCCGGTTTTGCCAAACCCCTGGGAGTTGATAAAGCTGTTCATGCCAAGGCCGATCATGACAAACAGGCTGCCGCACAGGTAAATGGTCAGGTATTGATCGGCGAAGGGAAGGGTTGCGTCGCTGGCGCCAAAAAGCGTCAAAAGCGGTCGCTTCAAAAGCAGCCCGGCCACCGTCAGGATAGAGCCGGAGAGCAAAAGAAGGAAAAAGGAATTGCCCATGACAGCTTCGGCTTCCGCAAGGTGTCCCCTTCCCCGGGCAATGGAGCAGAGGGGGGCGCCGCCCATGCCAAACAGGTTGGCGAAAGCGATTACGATGGTGATGATGGGCAGGCACAGCCCCAGCCCCGTAAGGGAGAGGGTGGCATTTTGCGGCAGGTGTCCGATGTACATCCGGTCAATGATGTTGTAGAGGATGTTGATCAGCTGTGCCAGTGTCATCGGAATGGCAAGGGAAAGGATGCCGCCAACAACACTTCCCTTGGAAAAATCATTTTTTTGTGCAATATCGGAATTCATTTTCGGTTTCCCCTTTTCAATATGTCCGGTTTGGGATATACTACTTATAAATGTTGGATGCTGCAGATTGCTACGTGTTTCTACAGTCTTAAAAACATTATAGAATGGTGAAAAAATTTTGTAAAGAGGTGGAAGGAATGGCCGGCATTATATATGATTCCACTAAAATCAAGGTATACGGGAATTTGGTGGCGCTTTGCAAATATGCGGGGGAGACCAGGGAATGGTGTGACGCGCTTTGGCAGGAGATTTTGGCAGACCAGGAGCTTTACGACGAGTTTATGTATTTTTCCAGACACAATACCCTAAGCGATAAGATGAACTGCAGAGGGTATACGATGATTGATTTGTTTATCTGGGAGATGGACCGGTATAACCTGCGGCATGATACCGGTAAAAATACCGGGGAATGCCGGAAGGTGGACATGGTGCTGCATGCTTTCGATACGATGGCGCGGATGAAAAAAAATCCGGAGGAATATGTGCGCCGCCTGGAGGAGGGACGGGGCAACGATAAGCTGTAGGAAACCCTGTAAATGTAAAAAGACACAAAAAAGTCAGGGGAAATGTATAATCCTTTGATTTTGTCAAATACTACTCCTGTAACAACAAATTGACAGGAGGGTTTGAAAATGTCTAAGAACGATTACAACCAGAACCAGAACCAGAATCAGGAGAACAATTCCAAGAACAGCACTGAGAATGCGCAGAAGAATCAGAGCAAGAACAGCAGCAAGGATTCCAGCAGCAACTGCAAGAATAACTAAACAGTGTTGGCCGAAAAGGCCGGGGATTTTGTCCCCGGCCTTTTTTATACGATAGGAAACTTCGTTTTCTATCGTATAAAAAAGGATGATAATACATACTCGCGCGCAGGGAAAAGTTGCCTGACGGCAACCGCGCTCGACGTAGCGTGTGCGCAAGGCGCACACTTTTTTATACAGACAGGGAAAAATCGAGGTTGACAGAAACTGGTGGGAAACGTAAAATGGTAACAGCTTTTAAGGGGAGTTGTTGCCTGCAGGGCAGGCAGATGGGAGCAAGGATGAGACGGTATGAGTTGATGGCGCCCTGTCATTTTGGGTTGGAAGCGGTGTTGAAACGGGAAATTACGGATTTGGGATATGATGTGACCGGTGTGGTGGACGGGCGTGTGTTCTTTGAGGGGGATGAGGAGGCCGTCTGCCGCGCCAATATTTTTTTGCGGAGTGCGGAACGGATTTTGATCAAGGTGGGAAGCTTTTGCGCGCAAACCTTTGAAGAACTGTTCCAGGGGACGAAAGCCCTTGCGTGGGAGGAATATATCCCGCCGGACGGGCGTTTTTGGGTGGCGAAAGCGGCGAGTGTGAAGAGTAAGCTGTTTAGCCCGTCGGACATCCAGTCCATTATGAAAAAAGCAATGGTAGAGCGGTTGAAAGAAAAATACCATGTCAGCTGGTTTGCGGAGGACGGGGCATCCTTTGCGGTGCGGGTTTTTCTGATGAAGGATGAGGTGATTGTGGGGCTGGATACCACCGGGGAATCCTTACATAAGCGGGGTTACCGCAAGCTGACGGCGAAAGCGCCGATTGCGGAAAACCTTGCGGCGTCGCTTCTGATGCTGACGCCCTGGAGGCCGGACCGCATTTTGGTGGATCCTTTTTGCGGCAGCGGCACGTTTTTGATAGAGGCGGCGATGATGGCGGCCAATATGGCGCCGGGCATGAACCGGAAGTTTACCGCCCAAAGCTGGGGGCATTTGATTAAAGGGCAGGATTGGCAGGATTGTCTTAATGAAGCGCGTGAGGAAGTAAATACCGCCGTGCGCCCGGAACTGCAGGGATATGACATTGATGAGAAAATGGTTGCCATTGCGCGGGAAAATGCCAGACTGGCAGGGGTGGAACATCTGATTCATTTCCAGAAAAGGCCGGTGGCACAGCTGTCCCATCCTAAAAAGTACGGCTTTTTGGTGACGAATCCGCCTTATGGGGAGAGGCTGGAAGAGAAGAAAAACCTGCCCCCGCTGTACAGGGCCCTTGGGGAGCGCTTTGGACAGCTGGACAGCTGGTCTTTGTATGTGATTACTTCCTATGAAGATGTGGAACAGGATATCGGACGCAAGGCGGACAAAAAGCGCAAAGTTTATAACGGCATGATGAAAACATATTTTTACCAGTTTCAAGGGCCCAAGCCCCCCAGACCGGACAGGATGTCCGAACAGGAGAGGAGTGCGCAGGAGGGATGAAGGATATTATCTTTGCAACCCAAAATGAAGGGAAAATGAGGGAAATACGGGAAATCCTAAAGGATACGGGCAGGCAGGTGTATTCCATGAAAGAAGCAGGGATTACCGCGCAGGTGGAGGAAGACGGCGTGACCTTTGCGGAAAATGCGCGGCTCAAGGCCGTGGGAATCATGGAGTGGTGCAAAAAAAACGGGACGCCCGGCTTTACAGACAAGACGGCGGAGGATTTTATTGTGCTGGCGGACGATTCCGGGCTGGAAGTGGATTTCCTGGGGAAGGAACCCGGCGTCTATTCGGCGCGTTATATGGGCTATGATACGTCCTACCGGGAAAAAAACGCCAACATTATCGCACGCATGGAGGGAGTAGCAAAAAAGGACAGGACCGCACGTTTTGTCTGCGCCATTGCGGCGGCATATCCGGACGGAAGCTGCGAGACCGCCTGCGGCATAGTAGAGGGATATATCGGTTGGGAGGAGGCCGGGGAAAACGGGTTTGGCTATGATCCGATTTTTTACCTGTATGAAAACGATCTGTCCACGGCGCAGCTTTGTGCAGAAGAGAAAAACAGGATCAGCCATAGGGGAAAGGCGCTGCGCAGCATGAAGGAAAAAATGGGACAAAGAGGGCTTTGATATGCGGATATTGATCGTCAGCGATACGCACAGACGGGACGGGAACCTCACCTGCACGCTGCAAAAGACGGGCCCTTTGGATCTGCTGATCCACTGCGGGGATGTGGAGGGCAGCGAAGCGTTCATCCGGCAGGCGGCAGGCTGTCCGGTTTATATGGTGGCGGGAAACAACGACTTTTTTTCCGGGCTTCCCAAGGAGGAGGTTTTTGCCATCGGGGATTACCGGGTGTGGCTGACCCACGGACACCGGTATGGGGTCTATATGGGCAGCGCTACCATCCGGGAAGCGGCGGCCGCCCGTAAAGTCGATATCGTTATGCACGGCCACACCCACTGCCCTCATTTGGAGATTGGGAAAAGCAGGGGGGATATTACGGTCTTGAACCCCGGGAGCATCTCCTATCCACGGCAGGAGGGACGCAGGCCGTCCTACATCCTGATGGAACTGGACCGGGAGGGAAAGGCGCATTATCATCTCAATTTCCTGTAGGCGACCCGGTTTGGTGCGGTTCGCCCGGCCATGTTATTTCGTTTGGTCTTAGGTATTGTATCCGCAAGGGGAGGTTTTAGGCATCATGTGGGAAGTGGATGACGACATTTCGTTAGTGCCTTATTTTGCGAATGAAGAGGTGGCAATAGAGTGGTATCAGGATAAAGAGGTATGCAGGCAGGTGGATGGCATTGACGGCGTATATTCGCTGGACAGGCTTAGGGCGATGTATGATTTTTTAAGCAGCCATGGCGAGTGCTTTTACATTTGCTATAGGGGAAAATTGATCGGGGATATCTCACTTAGGGATAATGCCGAAATTGCAATTGTCATCTGCAGGGAATACCAAAACCGGCATATTGGGCGCAAATGTGTGCGGAGCATGATCAATCTTGCAAAGGAAAAAGGCATGGATCAGGTCAAAGCCAACATTTATGCGTTTAATAAGCAGAGCCGGAAAATGTTTGGGTCGATAGGATTTCGGCCGTCCGGGGAGGAGTGGTATATTTATAAGATTACATGACGGGCTTTGGGGGACGTGCCAACGGGCGGGGAAGGCGGCTCCTTTTGCAGGCCGGACACCCCTGCCGGGCGGACGGTTCCTTACGCATGGTGACATGCAAACGGTGGAATTTCCCAAAATACCGTTTCATTCCTGCAAAAAACGCGGACTGTTTGAGCGCAGCGAGTTTTACGCGT
>CARDPF010000121.1 GCA_948960675.1 uncultured Eisenbergiella sp. | reverse complement strand
AAAAAAGGGTATGCTGTGTCCAAAGCGCGTACCATTCTCCGTGCAGGATGGAAAGGTTTGACAGATAATTGCCGGTCCCCATCACAGCGGGGATGACCGGTATGACAAAGCAGGCGAGCCAGACAAAGGATTTTTTCAATTTGAGCAATTCTGCCCTAATGCAGAATAATAACATGGTTACACTTCCTTTCTTAAAAAGTAGCGGCGTACGGCAAAGCAGGCTGTCAGCAGTGCGGCAAAAAGCACAATACCGCCCGTGTAGTTAAAGGGAATCCGTAAAAAAGTCATTTCACGGGTAGTTTCCTCATAGACCATGAGGTGGCTGCCGCCCAAGGTAAAATAGCTCCAGGGACACCAGTAGAGCAAAAAGCTGCCGTTTGGGAGAAACATGGAGAACAGTCCCAGAAAACTGCCAATCAGACCAATAAACAAAGGATATAGCTGGTTTGCCAGAAGCAGGGAGAAAAACATTTGCAGGATGAAGAGCAAAAGGCAGGTTGCATAACCGATTCCCTGAAGGCGCAAATAGTCTCCCACGGGGAAAGATTGCGTAAATCCGGCCCATTGTCCGATTCCGAAAAGCAAAGCGGTTTCCGCAGCAAAAAAGACGAGCAGGTGGCAGGAGGCCAAAAGCAGTTTACAGGTAAAGATTGTGGATTTTTCCTGTAAGGTACACAATAATTTGTAGGTATTGCCTTTGTTCTCCATGTCCATGAGCCGGCTTGCCATGACGGCGGCTGTTATAGGAAGGAAAATGGAGTTGAGAAGCAGTAAGGTTGTGGTCATATATGTGTAACCGGTTTCCTGCATGACCGGGTCAGGGTCGCGCGCTACCCATCCTGTCCACAAAAGAATAATGGCAAGGACGGGTAACAGAATGGAGAAAAGCTTTGCCTTTGTTTTGATACATTCACAAAAAAACGGTTTCATTATAAGCTCACCTGCTTTCCGGTAAGATGCAGGAAGATTTCTTCCAATGTCATTTGCTGCTCTTCAATGCGCAAAACACCGACGCCTGCTTCCACCAGAAGGGAAACCAAATGCGCAGTGCGCTCGTCGGGAAGGCCGGGGAGGATCAAACTGCCGCCTTTGTTTTTGCAGGGAATTTTGCTTTCCTGTAATAGCCGCAGGGCGGATTCGTTGTCCAGAGTGCGTATCAATAGCTGGTGTCTGCTGTGCATGTGTAGTTTATCCAGTTCCCCTTGGAAAATCATGTTGCCGTGGTGGATAATGCCGGCATAATCGGCCATTTGGTCCATTTCGGAGAGAAGATGGCTGCTTACCAGTACGGTCATGGCATATTTGGAGGGAAGGGAACGGATAAGTTCCCGCATTTCCTGGATACCTGCCGGATCAAGGCCGTTGGTGGGTTCATCCAAAAGCAGGATTTTGGGATGGCCCAGCATGGCGCAGGCCAGTCCGAGCCGCTGCTTCATTCCCAGGGAATAGTGGGAAACCTTTTTGTGCTGCTGGTTTTCCAGCCTGACGATTTGCAGTATCTCTGCAATTTCTTTTTCGGGCACTTTTTTCAACATGGCAATGATCTGCATGTTTTCCCGGCCTGTCAGGTGGCCATAGTAAGAAGGGGATTCGATCAGGGAGCCCGTTTGCCTAAGGATTTCCAGCCTGTTTTTGGGATTGACCGTTTTTCCGAGTACCTTGACGCTTCCGCTGTCCGGTTTGGCGAGTCCCAGAATCATTTTCATCGTGGTGCTTTTTCCGGCGCCGTTGGGGCCAAGAAAGCCGTAAATGCTGCCTTCCGGAACTTTAAGGCATAAGTTATCGACAGCATTGGTTTTGCCATACCGCTTCGTCAGTGCGGATGTTTCGATTGCATATTGCATATAAATCCCTCTTTTCTGCGCATTCTGCGCGTATTTTTTGACAGACACAGGATACCTCCTTCTCCTTTCCGCAAACTGACGGGCAGCTTACTTTTTCCTTACTTTTTTGAATTAGGGATGCAAGTTTTGGGAAGATGGCTTATACTGAATAAAAAGCATAAAAAGGGGTTTGGGATGGAGCAGATATATGACAGCCATATTTTGCTGGTGGACGATAATGAACAGCTTCGCGATATGGTTACGGGGATTTTACAAAAAGAAGGGTTCCGGCATCTTTGGACGGCTAAAGACTGCCGGTCATGCAGGGAAATTTGCCGGAAAGGGATGCCGGATCTGATCGTATTGGATATCGGTTTACCGGATGGGGACGGGTTTACCCTGCTGCACGAGATCCGGGTGCTGTCCAATGTGCCGGTCCTATTTTTGTCCGCAAGGGATGAGGACAGCGACCGCCTGTTGGGACTGGGATTGGGGGCGGATGATTATCTGACCAAGCCTTTTTTGCCCAGGGAACTGGTTTTGCGGATTATTGCCATTCTCAAACGGACCTATTTCCCGGCGGGGGCAGGGAAGGGATACCGGCAGGATGAACTGGTATTGGGAAGCCGGACGGTGGATTTTGCGGAGGGTGTTGTGCGCAGCGCCGACGGCAGTCTTTGCCGGCTGACGGCGAAGGAAACTATTTTGTTAAAAAAGCTGTGGGAAAACAGGGGGCGGATTGTAACCTTTGATGCGCTTAGTCAAGCGCTTTGGGGGGAATTCTATTATGGCTATGAGAATTCCCTGATGGTTCATATCCGGAGGTTGCGGGAGAAAATCGAGGAAACGCCGTCGCAGCCGCAATACCTGACAACGGCAAGGGGGCTGGGGTATAAACTGGAGAAAGGGCAATGAAGAGCATTTTCAAAATATACCGCCGGTATGTGGCAACGGCATGTCTTTTGGTGGCGTTTGTCGTATGTATCAATTTGGCCGTGTGGGCCGGATATGCATGTGGGCTTATGAGGAAGCAGGAAGAAGCCGAAAACGGCGGAATGCCTGTCCGGATGGGGAAATATCATTCGGTGGCGGCAGACCTGACGCAGGATGGAAACACTTATGTTTTGGGGGAAACAGGGGAGGCAGTATTGCGGGAAAGCAACTGTACTTTTTTACTGTTGCTGGACGGGGCAGGGAATGTGGTTTTTGACTGGCAAAAACCGGACGGATTTCCGGACCGCTTTTCGGCGGGGCAGATCGGCGCGTTTTCCAAATGGTACCTGATGGATTATCCCGTTGCCGTATGGCGGTACGGGGAAGAGGGACTGTTGGTTTTTGGCTATCCCAAAGACAGCATGGTTCGTTATAATCCGGTATGGAGAAAAGAAGAACTGCAGGGAATGCTGCAATATATCGGCATTTTTGTCCAGTTTAATATTATATTGGTGCTGGCTTTGGCATTTTTTTTCGGATACCAGTTATACCGCTCCTTAAAACCGGTGGGGGAGGGGATTGATGCGTTGTCTGAGGGGAAGGTGGTTTTGTTAAGGGAAAAAGGCGTGACCCAGGAACTGCGCAGGAAGATGAACCAGACTTCCCGGCTTTTGGAAAGGCAGCAAAAGGAGTTGGCGCGCCGCGATACGGCGCGGACGGAGTGGATTTCGGGAGTGTCCCACGATATCCGCACGCCATTGTCTTTGATTGTCGGTTATGCGGACGAAATAGCGTCTGACGGAGAACAAAAGCAGGATGTACGCCAAAAAGCGGAAGGGATTAGAACCCAGAGTTTTGTTATCAAAAAGCTGGTGGAGGATTTGAATCTGACCTCCAAGCTTACTTACCGTGTGCAGCCGCTGAGAAAGCAGGACTATGTCCCCGCCATTTGGCTGCGAAGTACGGTTTCGGGAATGATCAATAGCGGGGAAATTCCGGAAAGCTGTGAGGTGGAATTGCAGACGGAGCCGGTCTTGGAGCAGCAGCATATGACAGGGGATGTGCAGCTGCTGACCCGTGCCCTGCAAAACCTGCTGGGCAACAGCGTCCGTCATAATCCGGGGGGCTGTCGGATTGTACTTGCGGCAAAGGAGGCGGAGGAGGGATTTTGCTTTTGCGTCAGGGACAGCGGAAAAGGAATCCCCCAAAAAGTAAGGGAAATTTTGCAGGATGAAGATACCATTGTTTACAGGGAAAAAGAACAGGGACAGGCAGACCGCGGCCCCCATGTGATGGGACTTTTTGTAGTCAAGCAGATAGTCTGCGCCCATGGGGGGAGTCTTTGGTTTGAGGAGGAGGGAAGACAGGTCTGGGTGAGTGTAAGAAATCAAAGGGAAGAGGGATGGAAACAGGAATGAATGAAAATTTCAAAATTTCGCTGCCCGAAGGAGCAGCGTATATTATCCGCACTTTGCAAAAAGCAGGATTTGAGGCTTATGCGGTGGGCGGGTGTGTGAGGGACAGCATTCTTGGAAGGCAGCCTGACGATTGGGATATCACGACATCGGCAAAGCCGGAACAGGTCAAGGCCCTGTTTGCAAGGACGGTGGATACAGGCATCCGGCATGGAACTGTGACTGTTTTGCGGAACCGGACCGGATATGAGGTGACGACGTACCGGGTGGACGGGGAGTATGAAGACGGCAGGCATCCGAAGAATGTGACGTTTGCGGCATCTTTGGAGGAGGATTTGAAACGCCGGGATTTTACGGTCAACGCCATGGCCTACAACGATGAGGAGGGGCTGATTGACCTCTTTGACGGGATAGGGGATATGCGGCGGCGTACGCTGCGGTGCGTGGGAGAGCCAGGGGAGCGTTTTGGGGAGGATGCGCTGCGTATGATGCGGGCCGTCCGCTTTTCGGCCCAGCTGGATTACCGGATGGAAGCAAAAACCAGAGATGCGGTGTGCATGATGGCAAAGAGCCTTGGCAGGATCAGTGCAGAGCGGATTGCACAGGAGTTGGTCAAGCTTTTGGTAAGCGGTCATCCAGAACGGATGCGGGATTGCTATGAACTGGGCCTGACGGCCGTTTTTTTCCCGGAGTTTGACAGGATGATGCAGACCGGGCAGAACAATCCCCATCATTTATACAGTGTGGGAGAGCATACCATACGCGCCATGGAAGCGTCAAAGCCGGACCGGGTGATAAGGCTTTGCCTGCTGTTGCATGACGCGGGCAAAGTGCTGGTAAAAACCAAGGACAGCGGGGGGATTGACCATTTTCACGGGCATGCCCAAGAGAGTGCCAAAATCGCGGAAACCGTGTTGCAAAGACTCAAATTTGATAACGATACGATTAACCGGGTGGTTCGTCTGGTATGCGCCCATGACGTGTGGATTGAGCCGGATGCAAAGCATATGCGCCGTGCCATGAACCGGATCGGGAAGGATTTGTTTCCGGAACTTTTTGCGGTCAAGGAAGCGGATATGAAAGCGCAAAGCCTGTATTTGCGTCAGGAAAAGGAGGAGACACTGGCTTTGCTTAAGCAAATTTATGGGCAGGTGGAAAAGGCGGGCGAATGTGTTTCCATAAAAGAACTGGCCGTGGACGGTAAGGATCTGATTGCCGTGGGTATCAAGCCGGGAAAAGGAATGGGACAAATACTGCAGGCCCTTTTGGAGGAGGTACTGGAGGAACCGTCACACAACGAAAAAACGCATTTGGTGCAGAGGGCAAAAGAACTGGGGATAGCTTTGCCACAAAAGTAACATAACCTGATTTTTTCTTTCATATGATAGGTAATACCTAAGGTATGGGAGGGAACGGACGGTGAATGACAGAGCGGTAAGCGTGCTGGAGCAGTATGATTTTGAGGTGATTCGGACGCAGAAGAGCCGGAACGCTTTTTTATGTGAGACGAATAAAGGATGGATGATCCTGAAAGAATATAAAGGCCCCCTGTTTCGGCTGGAGATTTTGGAACGTCTTTTGGAGGGCATCGTGCGAAACGGCTGTGACCGGGTGGAACGGCTTGTAAGAAACCGGGACGGAGAATTGTTTTGTCTGGATCAGGAGCAAAACCGCTGTATCGTCAAAACCTGGCCGGGCGGCAGGGAATGCAGCTTAAAGGATGGACAGGAATGCAGGAGGGCGATGTCTGTGCTGGCGCAGCTGCATACGGCCATGTGCCTGCCAGCGCTGGCACAGGAGGGCGGCCTTAGGGCGCAGAGCCTTTTGGAGGATTACGAGAAAAGAAACCGGGAACTGCGTAAGGTGCGGAAGTTTTTGCGTGAAAAAGGGCAGAAAACAGCCTTTGAAATATATTTACAGCAGAATTTTGACGTTTTTTGGGAGGAAGCGCTGCGGGTCACGGAAGAAGTGAAAGCATATGGGGAGGTGCTTGGCAGCGCAGCGTATACCGAAGGCGGGACATTTTGCCATGGGGATTTTCAGCATCATAATGTACTTTGTGGGGAAACCCTAAACGTGACAAACTTTGAAAAGTTTACGTTGGACTGCCAAATGCGGGATTTGTATTTGTTTTTACGCAAGCTTTTGGAAAAGACGAACTGGTCGGCGCCGATTGCAAGGGGCCTTTTGGATGTTTACGGGAAAGCCAAAAAGCTCACGGCGGCAGATATGCTGCAGCTGTATTACCGGTTTGCATATCCAGAAAAATTTTGGAAGATCGTAAATTTCTATTATAACAGTGGAAAGGCATGGATACCGGGGAAGAATATGGAAAAGTTACAGAAGCTGTTGGAACTGCGGCCCTTACAGAAGGCATTTTTGGAACAGACATTTTCTTTATAAGGATTGATAAAATGTATTGACAAATGATGGAAGTGCGGTTATAAATAGAATATAATGCATTCGGAAAGGTGTATTTCCGGCATTAGGGGATACTAAAAAGTGTCGCTGATAAAGAATTTCAGATTATGGATTACAGGAGGATTTTATAATGAACAAGACTGAATTAGTTGCAGCTATGGCTGAGGAAGCCGGCTTATCCAGAAAAGATGCCGAAAAGGCGTTGAAAGCTTTCACGGACATTGTTGCGGCAGAATTGAAAAAAGGCGAGAAGGTTCAGCTGGTTGGCTTCGGTACTTTTGAAGTATCCGAGAGGGCGGCAAGGGAAGGCAGAAACCCGCAGACGGGCGAGGCAATGACGATTGCGGCTTCCAAGACCCCCAAATTCAAAGCTGGTAAAGCACTGAAGGATTCCATCGACTAATTTTTGATAAGTTGGAAAGTAGAGCGGCTGCCTTTTGGCAGCTGTTCTGTTTTTGGGCATATTACAGAGATGCACGTAAAATGGAGTAAACTATGAGACTGGATAAATATTTGAAAGTTTCCCGCCTGATCAAGCGCAGGACGGTGGCGAACGAAGCATGTGATGCGGGGCGCGTGATGATCAATGGCAAGGTGGCGAAGGCATCTGCAGAGGTTAAGGCAGGGGATATCATCAACATACAGTTTGGCAATAAAGAGGTAAAGGTAGAGGTTTTAACCGTACAGGAGACGGTGCGCAAGGAAGAAGCCAAAGAGATGTTTAGCTATCTTTGAGGCGGTACGGCGATTTGGACAAAAAAGGAATATTTCCGGCGGCCCCGCGCGTATAATGTAAAAGCACGATGGCAGGAGGACGCTATGGAAGAATTAAACGGAAGCAGGAGCAGACAACACAGGGTTTCGTTAGTCAACCGGCAGACATGTACGCTAAACGGCGTTTCGGATGTGCTTTCCTTTGATGTCGGGGAGGTACTTTTGGAGACGGACCAGGGAATGCTCATGATCAAAGGCAGCGACCTGCATGTAAGCCGTCTGACGCTGGAAAAGGGTGAGGTGGATGTGGACGGCAAAATTGACAGCCTGACCTATTCCGAGAACGTCAGCATGGGCGGAAAAGCGGAATCCATTTTTGCAAGACTGTTCCGGTAGCCTATGAGTTTTTTCATTGTGGAGGAGAGCCGGTTTTGGCTCAACTGTGTCCTGCTTGGTGTGGGTATTACCTTGGTATATGATTGTCTGCGTATTTTCAGGAGGGTGTTTTCACACGGCATATTATGGATTTCGCTGGAGGATTTCCTGTATTGGGTATTTGTGTCCTGCAGTGTTTTCTGGCTTTTATATTATGAAAATAACGGGGCATTCCGGTGGTTTGCCGTTTTTGGGGCGATGATCGGGATGGTTTTATATAAAAAAGCCTTGAGCGAATTATTGGTGGCGCAGGCTGCAAAAGTGTTGCTTTTTGTGAAAAAGCTTTTCGGCAGGTTTTGGCGTTTCTGCACCAAGCCGGTAAGGGCAGCAGGGCGTCTGGCAGGGCGTAAGGCCGCTGCAGGCGGCAGGAGGACCGTCCGGGGGGCAAGGTTTTTGAAAAAGCGGTTGACGGCGTGGCTGAGAATGGCTAAAATAGTCTTATCGAAAAGGAAGGGACGACGAGGCAGGACGCATGGTAAAAAGGAAAATCGTATTCCGTCGGAAGAAAAAAGAAAACCGTCTCGGCATGCTGATGGTTACGGTTACCGTACTGATGCTGCTGGTCGTAGTTTCCATAAAGAGCGCGCAGCTTTATCAGAAGCTGGAGGCAAACCGCCTGCGCATCGCGCAGCTGGAAGAACAGCTGCAAAAGGAACAGGAACGGACCGTAGAGATTGAAGAATACGGAAAATACACACGGACCAAGAAATTTGTGGAGGAAGTCGCGAAGGACAAACTCGGTCTGGTGTATGAGGGGGAGATCATTTTTAAAGCGGAAGATTAAAAGGGCAACATTATTTAACCACCGTTCAGGCTTGTCTGAACGGTGGTTTTTTTGTCTGTAAAAAAGCGGCCAATGGTCTTGCTGGTTTGACAAAACCCGCGCGGTATACGGGATATACTCTTATACGGAAAAATGCTGTGGATTGGTCTTGGCACAGTATGGCAAAGAGACAAAAAGGAGGGCGCGGGAAATGAAAAATAAAATTTTGGAATATGATGCAATGCAGTCGGCTTATCTGCTGGAATATGACAGAAGACGCATTTTAAACTGCGCGGATACATTTGAAAATCTGGCATTAGTGTTTGCCCAGATGGGAGGAGGGCCGGAGGAGGAACAGGAGTGCGGGGGGGACCGGGAAGCGGCCTGGAACCGGAAGCGGACGAGGGAAAACCGTAAGAATTATGTTTCCTATATG
>CARDPF010000120.1 GCA_948960675.1 uncultured Eisenbergiella sp. | reverse complement strand
CTGCAAAAGGCTCCGCCTTCCCCGCCCGTTGGCATGTCTCCCAAAGCCCATGGCTAAACTCAATGACATTGATTCACGGCGAAAATACCTTTTGCTCCCGGCATCATAGTGAAAAAGGCCGGGGACAAAACGGTTTGTCTCCGGCCTTGGTCATTACGCCCCGGCGGTGGGGTCTTCCTGCAGCGCCTTTTCGTAGGAACCAAGAATCATCTGCTGGATGTCCTCGCGGGTCTCCTTATTGATCGGATGGGCAATATCCTTATATTCCCCGTCTGCGGTCTTTTTACTCGGCATCGCGATAAAAAGCCCCTTTTCCCCTTCAATCACTTTGATATCATGTACGACAAATTCATCGTCGATGGTAATAGACACAATCGCCTTCATCTTCCCTTCCTTAGCAATTTTCCGAACTCGTACATCTGTGATCTTCATCTTACCTGTTCCCCCTTGCCTTATATAATATATCTTTCATTTTTCTCGATTACGATTTTAACGCCGTCCTCCCCTTTATGATAGCTGTTAGGGCGGACCGTACCGTGGCTTTCCACAATACAATTCTCTATGCGGGTGTTATCCCCGATATAGACATCGTTTAGGATAATCGAATTTTTGATATAACAATTGCTGCCGATAAAGCTTTTCTTGAAAATGACCGAATCCTCCACCGTCCCGTTAATGATACAGCCGCTGGAAATCAGGCTGTTGGACAAATGTACGCCCACATTATATTTGGCCGGGGGAAGGTCGTCCACCTTAGAATAGATATCCGGATACTGCTTAAAGAAATAATCCCGGATATCCGGCTTTAAAAAGTCCATGTTCGCCGCAAAATAATCTTCCACAGACGCGATATTTTTCCAATACTCCTTCGTCTTATAGCCAAAAATACGCTTTTGGTTTTTATAACGGATCAGGATATCCGTCACGAAATCATACCGGTCCTCCATGGAGCAGCGTTCCAGCATCTCAATGAGCAGCCGCCTGCGGATGACGTAAATTCCGCAGGAAATTGTGTTGGTTCTTGCAACCACCGGCTTTTCCTCAAACTCTTCGATCCGGCACTCCTCGTCCATCTTCAGGATTCCATAGCGCTCCACGTCACAGTCCCTGGGCATTTCCTTACAAACCACGGTAACGTCCGCTTTCTTTGCAATATGATATTCGAGCAGTTTGTTATAGTCCATTTTGTAGACACAATCGCCGGAAGTCATCACCACATACGGCTCATGGCTGCTCTTTAAAAAGGATAGGTTTTGGTAAATCGCATCCGCCGTTCCCCGGTACCAGAAGCTGTTCTCCGCAGTCACGGTAGGCGTAAACACCGACAACCCGCCCTGCTTGCGCCCAAAATCCCACCATTTGGAGGAACTTAAATGTTCGTTTAAGCTTCCCGCATTATACTGGATCAATACCCCCACCTTCTGGATATGGGAATTGCTCATATTGCTCAATGCAAAGTCGATGGCCCTGTAGCTGCCGGCAATGGGCATGGCGCTGATCGCGCGCTTTTGCGTCAGTTCCTTCATCCTGCGGCTGTTACCGCCCGCCAAAATAATTCCGATCGCCCTCATTCCTCGTCACCTGCCTTCAACAATGTACTTCCGGGCACAAGGTAGCCGTCCGGATAATCCTCCCGCCCCGTGATGCCGTAAATAACGGAATTCTTTCCTACCGACACATCGTCCGGCAGGACGCTTTTTTCCCCCACCGTCACCAATCCGTTATTATAAATATGGGGCGCAGTATTGTTAAACGTCTCTTCCCCGACCCCAAGCCTGACCCGGTTTCCGATCCGGACATTTTCCGCCACGATCGTCTTATACAGTTCACAGCCGTCGCCGGTCTGCGTATTATTCATCACAATGGAGTCTTTGACCACACACCCCTTCCCGATCCTGACCCCGCAGCCGACCACGGAATTATAGACGGCCCCGTAAATCTCGGAACCCTCCCCGATGATGCTGCGTTCCACCACGCTGCCCGGCGCCAAATACTGGGGCGGAAGAATCTCGCTCTTGGTAAAGATTTTCCAGTACTCCTCATACATATTGAATTCCGGCACAATATCAATCAGTTCCATGTTGGCTTCCCAATAAGACTGCAGTGTACCCACATCCTTCCAGTAGCCGTTAAACTCATAGGCATACATCGGCGCGCCTTTCTCGTGGCAATAAGGAATGACATGCCTGCCAAAATCCAAATGGGGCTGGTTTGCCTTGGCAATCAAAGCTTCTTTCAAGGTATTCCAGTTAAATATGTAAATTCCCATAGAGGCGAGATTGCTTCTGGGCTCCTTTGGCTTTTCCTCAAAATCCGTGATCTTTTTGTTTTCGTCCGTGATCATGATGCCAAAGCGCTTTGCCTCCTCCATGGGAACCGGCATGACCGCGATGGTGCATTCCGACCCGCTCTTCTTGTGGAACTGCAGCATGACCTCATAGTCCATCTTGTAAATGTGATCACCGGACAAAATCAACACGTAATCCGGATGGAACCCTTCCATATAGTCCAGATTCTGGTAAATCGCATTGGCGGTTCCCGTATACCACTCGCTGTTTGCACTCTTCTCGTAAGGCGGCAACACCGTGACGCCCCCGATATTCCTGTCCAAATCCCACGGAATGCCGATACCGATGTGGGTATTGAGGCGCAGCGGCTGATACTGCGTCAGCACGCCCACCGTGTCCACCCCCGAATTGATGCAATTGCTCAGGGGAAAATCAATAATGCGGTATTTCCCCCCAAAAGATACTGCCGGTTTTGCGACCTTCGCCGTAAGAACCCCAAGCCGGCTCCCCTGCCCTCCCGCCAGCAGCATGGCGATCATCTCTTTCTTAACCATATGACTCACTGCTCCTGTCTGCCCGCCTTCGCGGCCCTTTTGTAAAATTGTACGTAACGGTCCAGACAAGTCTGACCTATCCCAATTATACCATATCCCCCCGTAAAAGTGAATATTTTTTCACAACAAAAAACGTAATTAACCATGCAAAATTGTATAAAATACATATACATTTTTATGATATTTGCTTTTTTAGCTAATTTATTTATCAAATCCCATACGAATTCGCACATTTTTACTAATATGGAACATTTTTTGCAAGCCCAATAACGTAAATTACTATTGGTTTTTTATCCCAAATTGCGTATAATAAAGCAGGAAGAAAAACCGGGGTGACAGGCCAGGCTTATACAGCCTGTCACAAGCCGGGGCGTTTTCTTCCCGCTCCAAAAAGGGGTTTAACCACAATAATCATACAGAAAGGGTACTTCCATGTATCATGTAGATTTTAACCATCCTATCCATGTCTATTTCATCGGCATCGGAGGCATCAGCATGTCCGGGCTGGCAGAAATTCTTCTCTCGGAGGGCTTTTCGGTATCCGGCTCCGACTGGAACGCCTCCCCCCTGACAAAACTTTTGGAAAGCAGGGGCGCACGCATCCATTACGGCAACCCACAGAGAGCCGAAAACATTACCGACGACATTGACCTGGTCGTATACACGGCAGCCGTCCATCAGGACAACCCGGAATTTGCGGAGGTTGTGCGCAGGCAGATCCCTGCCCTCACCCGGGCACAGTTTTTGGGACAGCTGATGCGCAATTACAAAACGCCCGTCGCCATCAGCGGCACCCATGGAAAGACCACTACCACCTCCATGGTTTCCGAAATCCTTCTCCATGCCCAAAAAGACCCCACCCTTTCTGTGGGCGGCATTTTAAAGTCCATCCACGGTAACATCCGTGTGGGCCATTCCGGTCTTTTCGTGACGGAAGCCTGTGAATATACCAACAGCTTTTTAAGCCTGTTTCCCAAAATCGGCATCATATTAAATATAGAAGAGGACCATCTGGATTTTTTCAAGGATATCCATGACATCCGGGCCTCTTTCCGCAAGTTTGCACAGCGCATTCCGGCCGACGGAACGCTCATCATCAACGCCGACATCGACCGCTATACGGAGATCACACAGGATCTTCCCTGCCGCGTCGTCACCTTCGGCCTCCATGCCCGGGCGGATTATTATCCCACGGACATCGTCTACAATGAATTTGCCGATGCCACATTCCGGCTCCACCGCTTTGGTGCGCCCGGGGAATTGGTCACTTTGGGCGTACCCGGGGAACATAACGTGGCAAACGCGCTGGCTGCACTGGCCCTCACCGATCTTTTGGACATTGACCCCAAAAAGGCCCAGTACGCGCTCCGCACCTTCCACGGGACGGACCGCCGTTTTGAGTACAAGGGTACGGTCAACGGCATTTCCATAGTAGATGATTATGCACATCATCCCACGGAAATTACCGCAACTTTGCAGGCGGCGCAAAATTACCCCCACAAAACCGTCTGGTGCGTTTTCCAGCCCCACACCTATTCCCGCACCAAAGCTTTTTTGGACGACTTTGCCAAAGCCCTCTCCCTGGCCGATAAAGTGATCCTGGCCGACATTTATGCCGCACGGGAAACCGATACGCTGGGAATCAGTTCACAGGATATCCAGGAAAGACTTTTGCGGCTGGGAACCGACTGCCATTATTTTCCCTCCTTTGCGGAAATTGAAAAATTTATTTTGGAAAATTGTATGCACGGCGACCTGTTGATAACTATGGGGGCCGGAAATATTGTAGATATCGGCGAAGATTTGCTTTCCCGGTAAGTTATCCACATTATCCACAACGAGAGGGTGGAAAAATATCCCCTTTGGCTGTGGATATTTTTTACCGAAAAAGCTACGCCCCAAAGCGTTTTCCTCCTCTTTCCACACTTTCCACATTATCCACAGTAAAGGCGCAACCCCAGTGTTTACAAGGGTTTTGGCCAAATTCCCTGTTTTCTTTTCGAAAGGGTTGTGCTATACTACATTCCATAGCGAATGCAACACCTCCACCGCAGGGGGAAAATATTTGGACAGCAGGACGGGTACGATGAACACACTCTCTTTAACCGGCGATGGCGGCATGGAAGCCACCATCCTTTCCAATCTTTTCATCGATGAATATATGAAAGATGCCAACGACGCGCAGATTAAAGTCTATTTATACCTGCTGCGCATGCTGCAGGCACATGCCCCCGTCACGGTATCCGACATCGCCGACCGGTTTAACCATACGGAAAAGGATGTCATGCGCGCCCTGCGTTTCTGGGAGAAAAAGCATGTCCTCTCCCTGGAGTATGCGCAGGACAAGAGCCTGTGCGGCGTTCGACTGCTCCCTTTGCAAAGGTGTGGCGAAACGGTCTCCGAAACGCCTTTGCCTCCCGCAGCGCTTACCGTCATCTCCCATCAAACCCTCCCGTCGGCGCCTGCCTTTGAAAAGCCCGCTTACACGGCGGACGATTTAAAGGCATTCGGCCAGCAGGAAAACGCAGCCCAGCTTTTTTTTGTGGCAGAACAGTATTTGGGCCGCACATTGAGTCCCGCCGACATGAAATCCATATTGTTTTTTACGGACCGGCTGCAGTTTTCCGACGACCTGACCGATTATCTGCTCCAGTATTGCGTGGAACGTGGGAAAAAGGATTTCCGCTACATCGAGAAAGTGGCAATCGGTTGGGCGGAGGCGGGTATCCGCACCCCTGCCCAGGCGCGGCAGCGCGCATCCCGTTATGACAAGAATGTGTATTCCGTCATGAACGCCCTCGGCAAAACCAACTCCCCGGCCAAATCCGAACTCGCTTACATAAACCGTTGGGTGGCGGAATACGGATTTGAACTGGATGTTATCTTGGAGGCCTGCGGACGCACCGTGCTTGCCACGGATAAGCACCGCTTCGCCTACGCGGACAGCATTTTGTCTTCCTGGCACAAAGCCGGCGTCCACCACATATCCGACATCGGCAATCTGGACGTCTCGCACCGGCAGGCAAACGTTTCCAAACCTGCACGCACAGGCGCTACCGCCGAATACAACCGTTTCATGCACGCCAGCTATGATTTTGACGCCCTGGAAAAAGAACTTTTAAAATAACCGTCCGGCACTGCCAAAGCGGTTCCCTTGACCATATCAGAAACCGGAGGAAAACAGACGTGGCACTGACAGCTTCCCAATACAATTTTATCATGCGGCAATATGAAGAGCGCCAGACGAAAAACCGCCATCTGCGGGAAGAACGCCTCCGCCATATTTACAGTACTGTCGAAGGCTATCAGGCCCTGGATGAATCCGTCGCATCTTTTTCCGTAGCGCAGGGCAAAAAAATGCTCGCAGGGGATGGCGACGCCCTGCCGCGCCTCAAAGACAAGTTATCCGAATTGTCCCATAACCGTGCCCGGCTGCTTGTCCAAAACGGCTATCCGGAAAATTTCCTGCAGCCGGTTTTTGACTGTCCCGACTGCCGGGACACCGGCTACGCCAACGGCCAAAAGTGCCATTGCTTTAAACAGGCCGAGATTGCCCTGCTCTACAAGCAGTCCAATTTGGAAGCCGTTCTGGAAAAAGAAAACTTTTCCACTCTCTCCTATTCCTATTTTGCGGAGGATACGCTCACGAATTATCGTAAAGCTGTTGAAAAATGCAGAAATTTTGCGGGAAATTTCAAAACCATCTACCAAAATTTGTTTTTTTATGGTACAGTGGGGACAGGTAAAACATTTTTATCCAATTGTATTGCAAAAGAGTGCATTGAAAAGGGATTTTCCGTCCTCTATTTCAGCGCCTCCGGTCTTTTTGACCTGCTCTCACGCAACGCGCGGGATTATAAGAATCAAGATGGGATGTCCGCACTCTGTAACGACCTTTACAGCTGCGACCTGTTGATCATTGATGATCTTGGGACCGAGACGGCATCTGCCTTTACCCTGTCCCATTTTTTTACCTGCTTAAACGAAAGGCTTCTCCGCAGGAAACCGATCATCATCTCCACGAACCTTTCACTGGAGGATTGCCAAAACCGGTATCAGGATCGCATTTTTTCCAGAATTGCAAGCAGCTTTGACTTTTGCAAACTGACAGGACCCGATATCCGGATGGCAAAACGGCGGGGGATATAACCCGGTAAGCCGTTGCCCGGCCCCACCGACAGTGGGAATCATCAGAAAGTGAGGATGTACATGACGACACGAGAAGAGACCAGAAATTTGGAGACAATTCCTGTAGGCTCCCTGGGAATCATTCCTTTGAAAGGCTGTGAATTCCTGGCGGAAGCAATCAACTCTTATCTTGTGAAATGGAGGACACAGCGCGAAAGCGAGCACAAGGACAGTCTCGCCTTCTCCGGTTATCAACGCAACTCCTATATTTTAAAAAGCAAAGTTCCCCGCTTCGGATCCGGGGAAGGAAAAGGCATGATATTGGAATCCGTGCGCGGCATGGATCTCTACCTTCTGGTAGATGTGACCAATTACAGCCAGACCTATTCCCTCGGCGGTCACGAAAACCATATGTCCCCCGACGACCATTATCAGGACTTAAAGCGGATCATTTCCGCAGTCGGCGGCAAAGCCAGAAGAATCACCGTCATCATGCCCTACTTGTATGAAAGCAGACAACATAAACGCACGGACCGGGAATCCCTGGATTGTGCCATCGCCCTGCAGGAACTTGTGCACATGGGCGTGGACAATATTATTACCTTTGATGCCCACGACCCAAGGGTACAGAATTCCATTCCGCTGCACGGCTTTGAAACGGTACAGCCCTCTTATCAGTTTATTAAGAACCTGCTCCGCGCAGAGCCCGACCTGCACATTGATTCCGACCATATGATGGTCATCAGCCCCGATGAGGGCGGAATGAGCCGGGCCATTTATATGGCCAATGTCTTAGGCCTGGATATGGGTATGTTTTACAAGCGACGGGATTATGCACGGGTAATGAATGGCCGCAATCCCATCGTCGCCCATGAATTTTTGGGAAGCAGTGTGGAAAATAAGGACATGATCGTAATCGACGATATGATTTCCTCCGGGGAAAGCGTCCTTGAGGTTGCAGCTGCCCTAAAAGAGCGCGGTGCACGCAAAATATTTATCTGCACCACCTTCGGCTTATTCACAAACGGCCTGGACAGGTTTGACAGGGCCTACCGCAAAGGAAGCTTTAACCGTATCCTGACCACCAACCTTATCTACCAGACGCCCGACCTGCTAAAGCGGGAATGGTATGTCAACTGCGACATCAGCAAATATGTTGCTTACCTGATTGATACCCTCAATCACGATACTTCCATCAGCGACCTTCTCGTCCCCAACGAAAAGATCCGGAAAGCCATCATCAAATACGAAAAAAAGCAGAAAAAACAATTCGCAGAAGAGTAAGGCCGGTTTTGCAGTCTTAGTTTTGCGTAAACAACCGGTTTTTTTGTTTTTGCAGGGCCGCGAGAAGGAGCAGGCCAAAAATTCCGCAGGAAATCACTTCTCCCAGCGTCACCGTGACGGCCGAAAACCATACCGGCACAATGCCGTACGCATATTTCAACATGGGGGGAATGATGATGCCGTTGGCAACAATCGGCGGCAGTGGCGACAGCCACCGGCAAACCCGTTTCTTCTTTTCACTGCCGCCTGCTGCCAGCCTGCCCAGCGCCCAAGTCCCCAATGCGCCTATCAGCGTTGCAAAAGGCCCGAAAATAATGTCCCAGATTGCAGCGCCCGTCACAATGTTGGCAACCAGACATCCCACATATAATCCCGGAATGGCAGCCGGTGTAAAAAAGGGAAGAACGGTCAGCGCTTCCGAAAAGCGCACCTGAATGTTGCCGCTGGCGATGCCAAGCGCATTGGCAAACACCGTAAGCACAACATAAAGAGCGGCAATCATTGCCGCCTGTGTGAGATACAGAACGTTTTTGTTTTTCATTTGCTTTCTCCTTAGTTTTGTTTTACGTGAGGATGGTTTCGAACTCACGGAATAATATGGGATTCCCCCGAAAATCCATTATAATAAAAAATCCCAAAAAGTCAAGGCCAAAGTCCAGGCAGCAATGCATGGGCTTGGGTGGTGTGCCGACAGG
>CARDPF010000119.1 GCA_948960675.1 uncultured Eisenbergiella sp. | reverse complement strand
ACGAGATGCTGTTGTGTGACTGGAGTTCAGACGTGTGCTCTTCCGATCTCGTAATCTTGGAAAAGATCGAATTTACCAAATCCGTGATCTGGTTTTTGAAAATCAGCACCAGCCCCACGGCTACCAAAATCAGCAGCACAACTTCCACCGTGCCGACCCCGTCACAGTTCCCCAGAGTCTCCTTCGCCCGCTGTTTTGCCATATACCACATTGTTTTCAGTTTCCACTTCATTTTCATCATCATTTTTTCCTCCATTTCTGCACTGCTTTTTGTGCCGACGTCATGCGTGGCCTTTCAGCGCGCTCCATTTAAAAGTTTAAACGTTGCTTTACGTCAGTCCCCCAAAGGAAAAACATGCCGGCACCATCACCAGTATCATTACCGCCACCAGCATCATCAGCATCGGCAATATCATTTTGGTCTGCGCCTCCTCCCCCTTTCTTAAGGCAAACGCTTTACGCTCTTCAAACGCATTTACGGACTCCTGACGCAACGCCACAAGCAATCCTCCCGTGCCCTTTTGCACATTCTGCGAAAGCAGGGAAGCGCATTTTTTATACTGGGGCAGCCTGCATCGAATGCCAAAATTCTCATACGCCTGCAGTTCCGTTTCCCCGCTCTCCATCTCCCTGCAGGTGCGCAGCACCTCTTCATAAACGGGGGCGGCAGTTTTTCTCTTCGCCTCCTGGGCCATTTTAAAAAATACCATCCGCACCGGCATTCCGGTTCCTGCAAGCAGCGTCAGCTTTGCCAAAAAGGACGGATAAACAAGAAGCAATTCCTCCCTGTACTTTTCCCCCTCCCTCACAAGATCCTTTTCAAAAGCCACATACAAAGCCACACAGCCTGCCGCTGTCAAAAATGCTGTCCAGCCTCCATAGATGGGACGCTTTTCTTCCCACCGCAAGGCTTTTCCGTCAAAGTCCTGTGGCAGCGCAATTGTTTTATCCGTCTTTTGCGCATCGTCTCCCTGTATACGCCGCACGGCTTCCCTTTCCAGCCTCGCCGCAAACCCCGTCCCTTTCGGGAGTACCAAAACCGGATACACACACTCCCTTCTGCTCTCCCCACAGGTCAGCACCGCGCACAACTCCACCACTTTTCCCTCTTCCTGCAGCCACGCATTCCTGACATGGCCTGCCCCGTCCAGTACGTCATAGCAGCTGCTGTCAAAACGGACATCCACCAACCCGTCCTGCAGTCTGTCCGGAAAAGAGAGATCAGTGTCCACAGCATCCGGATTCCAGCCCGCCACTATAACATCCAGTTCCTCCTCCGCCTTTTGGAGAAGTTCCCCGGCCTCCTGCTGCGTCAGCTGCCTGACCGGTACCTCCACTGCTATTTCCCCCGTCTTATCACCGTCGGCCAATACTTTTAGTGCATATTGTCTGGCTCCCTCCGAGGGTTCCGGCCTCTCCAACGCCTGTACCGGCGTCCTATCCTGTACCGCAAAGGCTATGGTAAGCGCTGCGCTCAGCCCCATACCCACAAGCAGCCAAAACAATAGTCTCCTGTTTTTCTCAACCTGATACCGCTCATAATATTTTCTTGCCTGCACTTCCCCGCAGATTGCCCGCAGCGCTTCCTGCGCCCTGCCATGCAGCCCCCACCGGGGATGACGGCTCCTGTACTTCTCCTGCTTTCTCCACAACCACTTTGCCGGCCCGAAAAGCAATCCCTGCCTTTCCTGCCTGCACCATTCCAATGGACTAAATCCCATCCGCCTGCCTTTCCCAAATTGTCTGACCGGTCAGCCGACTGATACGCCAGCCCTCAAACCCGGATATCCATGAACCTCTCCCCCAGGGCACAGGCCGACAAATAAAGCGCCAGACACACAGACATTATCAAAACACCCGCCGCATTGTGATAAAGGACGTCAAAAAACCCCGGGGAACTCATCTGCATATATCCAAAAAGCAAAAATGGAATCCAAATCATCACCTTTTGTTCATACTTTTTTGCGGATAATAATGTCTGAATCTCACGCTCCACCTCCATCCGCTGCTGTGTCAGCTGCGCCGTACGGCCTATGATTTCTGAAAGATTCCCCCCCAGACGCTTGGCCACGGCAAAGACCTCGGTAAAATCGCGGATCTCCTCCACATGACTTCTCTCTCCCAACCCCCGCAAAAGTTCCTCCAGCGGAAGCTGGTTCTTGAGCCCCTTGCGCAGCAGCGCAAGTTCCTTTGCCATCTCGCATTCCTTTCCGTAAAGCGTGCGAATTTCCCTCTCCGCCTCCAAAAATGCATTTTCTGCCGCGCGTCCCGCCTGCATGCCGGCGCTCACTGCCAAAACGGTATCCGTAAACTGCAGGGAGAGCCGCTCTTTGCGTTCGCGGATTTTTGTTGTCCTCTCCCGCCGAAGCAGCAGCCAAAATACAAACGGCAGTGCAGACAGCCCCCAAAATGACCGGTAAAACACATAGGCAAAGACACCTGTCACAACAATTCCTTTTCCAAGGCAAAAGAACAATTCCTTTCCGGAAAGCATATACGCATCATACTCGGTTTTATCCCCGTCCGTATCCTGCCGCTTCCAGCTTTTCCACATGCACCAGTTCCCCCCTCTTTACCAGACGCCCGCTGACCTTTTCTTTGGTGCTTAGGGCATCCTCCTCGAAAGCATAAAGCGTATGGGTTTTAATTTCCCCGTCTGCATATCCGGTGATCTCCACAATCTCCAACACCTTCCTGCTTCTGTCCCGCAGCCTGCCCAAATGAACCAGAATGTCAATGCCAGACGCAATCTGTCTTTGTATCGCGGACAGCGGAATATCCATACCCATCAAAAGCATGGTCTCCATCCGCAGCAGCATATCCCGGGCCGTATTTCCATGCCCTGTGGACATGCTTCCGTCATGTCCGGAATTGTACGCCGTCAAAAGTTCACAGATCTCCGCCCCCCGCACTTCCCCCACCAGAATCCGATCCGGCCGCATCCGCAGGGATGTCCGTATCAAATCCCGTATCGTCACCGGTTGACAGCCTTCTATGTTGGCATTTCTGGTCTCCAGAGAAACCAGATTGCTGGCAAACCGCAGCTGCAGTTCCGCATTGTCCTCTATCGTAATAATCCGTTCCTGCGCGGGAATGGCCTGGGAAAGTGCATTCAAAAACGTCGTTTTTCCGCTTCCTGTTCCGCCGCTGATAAAAATGTTATAGCGGCATCGCACCAAGAGTTCGAGAAAGGAGCGGCACTCGTCGGTCAGCGAGGAAAGGCTGACCAGCTTTTCCATCGTCATACCCTCCTTGGGAAAACGTCGGATTGTCAAAATCGGGCCGTTTAGCGCAATCGGCGCAAGCACCACATTTACCCGGGAACCGTCCGCAAGCCTTGCGTCCAAAACCGGCGAAGCCTCGTTTACCACCCGGTTGCACCCTGCCGCAATCTGCTGAATCACATCCTGCATCCGGTTTTCGCTCTCAAAATGTCCGTCCCAAGCAAACAGCTGTCCGTCTTTCTCAATAAAAATCCGGTCCGGCCCGTTGATCATGATCTCCGTAATGCCCTCGTCCTCTAATAGTTCCTGCAATACATCCAATCCCCGGATCACGGCGAACAGTTCCCTGCCAAGCGCCTGACGGTCCGTCCGCCCCAGCCTTCCTGCGCACTCCCGTGAGCAAAGCCTTTCGTCAATCAGATGCTGCACCTGCTCATCCGAAAAATCCTGTCCGCAATCCAGTTGTGAAAGGATCTCCTTCTTGACCCGCGCCTTGAAGCTTTCATATTCCTCCCTGTTCATCCTCCAAAAGCATCCTTTCCGCATACTGCGTCAATTCACAGCCCGGCAGGCGGGAATAATCCCCCGGCAGGCGGGCAAAGACCGGCAATACACATTTGCGGGTCTTTTGCAGTACCGTCTCATGACCCGCCTGTTTCATAACCGCCTCGAACCGGGCAATCTTGGCTGCTTCCGAAGCTTCCCTGCGGACGACGGTATACACCCTGCTGCATTGCTCCAATATTCCGAAGATTCCCTGCACGCAGTCCGTAAGATCCAAAATCACATACGCATACCGGCTGCCATTTAGAATCGAAAAAAAGCGCTGCCACTCCCCGGCTTCCACACACAGGATATCTTCCGCCGCATATGCCGGCAAAATCACATCCAGCCCCTTACATGGCTCTACCATCCGGTATAGGCGCTCCAATACCTCCTCCGGCGGTTTATGCAAATCGTAGAGCAAATCCCCCAAATCCGCCCCGAAGCTGCCGGACAGCGCGCTCTCCAAACCGGAAAAACGCTCAAAGTTCAAATACAGTACTTTGTGGCTGCGCGCAAGAACCTGCCCTGTTGCAAACGCAAGCGTCGTCTGCAGGCACCTGCCAACGGGCGTATAAAAGCCCAGAAAATGAACCGGATGATCCGTTTTGGAAAGGGGGCCGATGCTGCCGGCCTCCTTGGCTGTCTCCGTAATCTTCTTCAAAATACGTACGATGCCGCAATACTTGCTAATCCCCGGCAGTTCCATCCGGGAACCTTCCTCCCCCTCCCAAAGCAAAATCACACGTTCCGCCAACCCCTGCATTTCGTCGGAATAATCAGAACCGGCAACAAGCAATATCTGTACCGGCTGCTGCCGCAGGCTTTCGTACAGCTTTTGTGCGCTGGTAAACGTCGAAATCTCAAACGGAAAATCCGCTTCCCGGCTGAGCGCGTCCATCAGCCGATATGCATACTCCTGCTCCGAGTCGCATATCGCCAATCGGTTTTTCTTCAACTGTTCCTCCTGTTTCGTGGATAAAAAGATTCGGCTACGGATGCTCCCCTGACACATCCATGCCCGTCAGATCGTCAGATCAATCAGAAAACAGATTTCTGTAAGATATCGCGGCCTAAACGCCGCATCCACCGGCTGCCGTACCCCAGTCTCTCTGTCGGCACGACACCGGATGGTAAATCGAATTATAGACCCCTGTATCACAATTTGTCAATTCCCAAATTGCATTTCGCTCTTTTGCATAATTTTCACCGTAAAATTTCTCCGTTTTCCACAATGGAACCGCCACTTTTCTCCGTCATACGCGCAACCTCCTCCCAGACCGGAATGGACGGCGCCGCGCCTTGTCTGGAAACCGCCAGTGCGGAAGCCTGCGCCGCAGTACGCATACATTGTTCCGGCGAAAATCCCTTCGCCCTGGCCGCAAGAAAATACCCGGTAAAAGTATCCCCGGCCGCAGTCGTATCCACCGCGCGCACCAAAACCGCAGGACAGAAAAACTTCCGCTCCCGGTCTGCGTACATTGCCCCCTTCTCTCCCAGTGTGAGCACCACTGTGGCCGCAGGATAACGTGCACACAGCGCGGACACCATTTCTTCCGGCTCCTGCTTTCCCGTCATCTGTTCCCCTTCCACCTCGTTTAAAAAGAACAGGGAAACCTTTGACAAATCCCAGTTTAAAATTTCGGTTCCAAAGGGAGACGGATTGAGTGCAACCTCCATGCCGCGCGCCGCTCCCTGCGCCAAAATTTCACCGCCCATATTAACCTCGTTTTGCAAAACAAGGCAGTCTCCCCTCCCGAAAGCCAAAAGCGTTTCCTGCATATATGCTTTCGTAAGGCATTGATTGCTTCCCCCATACAAAACGATGGCGTTTTGGCCCTCCTGATCGACCTGAATGACCGCATGGCCGCTTCTTCCCGGAACGGTCCTGATAAAATCCGTGCAAACCCCGTATCCGGCGGCGGTCTCCACAAGCAGGGCACCGTCCTCGCCCACCATACCGCCGTGCCAGACTGCCGCACCCGCCTTTGCAAGGGCGATGGATTGATTTAACCCCTTCCCCCCGCAAGCCGTCTCCAGCCGCAGCGATGCAGCCGTCTCTTTTGGCGCCACAATATGCTTCATCCCGTAAACATGATCATAATTTAAAGCCCCCATCACCAAAAAACGCATTGCCATTCCCGCCGTCCTGTCCTTTCCACATCCAACCGTACAGACATCCCATGATGGATGTAACACCAAAAAACCATCGTCACCATCCCATACCACTAATCTACCCTACCCTCCAATGAATGTCAACACTCTAAACCGGTACGCCACGTAAAACCGCATAACCGTTGTCGCCATTCACAGCCAATGCTGCGATGCTGGGGATAAAAGGTATTTTGGGGCCCCGGTATCATGTCGCTTAGTCAGGCCACGGATCTTGGACGGCACACCGACAAGGGGAAAGACATACCGCTATCCAAAATAGAGGCTGATCCCATACAGCAGCGCCACGCCCGGAATCCCCAAAATCCCGGTTGTGACAAAACTCAGGGGATTCATGCCCACGCTGCCCGGAAATCCCCTGTCCCGCAAAAAAGAATTAATCAGAAAAATGGCGATCATCCCGAAAACCGCCCGCAGCATAAAGTTGAGGAAAATCTCCGTCCGGTTTCTCAATTCCTTGTCCCTGTCCGTTTTTTTCCACTATATGATTTTTTTACAAATTTTATGCATAATTTTTCCAGCTGCGCTTATACTTAATAACAAACGGCATAAACTCCCGGTACATTTGCCGCGTTTATTGCCAACAAAACCATGGCGCGCACAAAACGCGCCCTGCAAGGGAGACACGCATGAAAGCCTATTTCAGAGTCAGCCAACGCCCCAAGAGCGGCGATGCGCCCCGCACTTATGAAGAAAGCCTGCTCCTTGACCTACAGCTTGCAAAATGGGAATTGGAAAACGCTTACGCAGGTTTTGACTACGCTACGGATCCCGATATGATCGACTATTACATCTACACGGTAAACGCCGCCATGAAACGTTATAAATATGTGTTCGGGAAATATACAGCCCTGCAAAAAAGCCCCCTCCGGCCGGAGGATGCCAAAACCGACATCCCACCTCTGCCGGAGGGAACCCTGCAGCTGCTTACCTGAGGCTGTATCGTTTCAAATCCCTCATCTCATTTGGACTGGATCCGGGCCCTGGACAACGTGTCCACCCCCGGATCCTTCGCAATAAACGCCTGCTGCCAGTACCCGTTTGGATGCACCTTGGTCCGATAACGGTGATGGGGAACCGGCAGGGGATCCGCCGCCCGCATCATGGCAGCCGCCAGTTTTGACAGCATTTCCGTTTTCTTTTCCGTATACTCCGTCCTCTCCCAAAGGTTTTGCAGTTCCCGTGGATCTTTTTTAGTATCATACAAATATCCCTTTCCCATCATGTCCAGCTGTATATGATACCCATCCTCCCACAGGGCGCGCACCTGTCCGCACTGTGTCCAGGTATTGAGACAGTCAAATGTCACCATGTTTTGGGAAGCCCCTTCCGTCACCAAATCCAACTCGTCCCGCTCGTTCCAGTACAGGCCGCCAAACCCGCTTTCCGCATAGGCACAGGCAAACTCCTCCATCGGCGCTTCCCGGTTTGTAAGGAGCGGTACAATGCTCTTTCCCTGGCAGCCAAAGGGCACTTTTGCCCCGATCATTTCACAGATTGTCGGCAGGATATCCACAATTCCCGTATAACCGTCTTCTACACGCCCCCTGGCAACAATCCCCGGCCCCCGCCAGATAAACGGAATATGGCAGAGAATGTCCGGCAGATCCGGCCCTTTGCGGATCAGGCCGTATTCCCCCACAAAATCCCCGTGATCCGAAAGAAATACCACAATGGTATTTTCCTCCAGTTCCCGCTCGCGCAGTCCTTCGACCAACCTCTTAAACTGGTCGTCGATCAGGCGCAGCATCCCGTGGTAATTGGAGCGTGCCCGGGCAATCCGGCTGTCGATATCCGGCCCCAATATTTCCTCCCACACCTTGCGCAGCCAGACAAAGCGCTCCCCTTTTGCCGCAAGGTCTTCTACGCCCCCCACAGGATCGGGCAGGCTTTTTGGCGGAAACATGTCAAAATACGGCTCCGGCACCTGATAGGGATTGTGCGGCTCCGCAAAGGAAACCCAGGCAAAAAAAGGTTTTTCCCCCTCCTTCACCCCGTCGATAAAACGCAGGGCGCTGGATACGTTGCGGTAAGGGTGCTGGACACAGACCCCTCCCGGCGCCGGCGCATGCATCTCCATGTGCATTGTGCTTTTTAAATACTGCGCAAATTCGATTTCCCCTTCCGTGGTATTGGCCTCCCCCTCATCCCCCAGGTGGCCGCAGGTCTCGTGAAAATCAAAATCCTCCGGCGGGCGGTGGGAATGGTTTTTTCCGCACAGCGCCGTCACATACCCGTTTTCCTTGAGCACATCCAAAAGATCCCCGGTATACAAAGCATCCTTTGCGTTATGATTGGTCCGCACCCGGTGGCTTTGGCTGTAGCGCCCCGTAAACATGCTGACCCGGGCCGGCATGCAGGTGGGATTGGGCGTATAGCCCCGCGCAAAATCCACACCCCCCTGTGCCCACTGATCCAAAAACGGCATCGTATCCAATGCATAGCCGCAGCCTTTGCGCAGATCCGCCCGCTGCTGATCCGTCATGACAATGACAATATTCGGTTTTTTGTTCCTTTTTTTCATTTTCCACCTTCTCCTTTCCGGCAAGGGTTTGGGCAAACATAAAGCGCTGCCTTTTCCCCACGGCGTTACCATTCACGGCCCGAGGGCCGCTCATAGTAACGATTCGGGGCGGTATTTCAAGTTTTGCTACGCAAAAACCGCCCCTCACCCTTGTATCATGTTTTCATGGAATGCGCAGTTTATGCGCACCCCTGACCCATGAATAGTAACCCCACGGCGTCTCATCCCTTGACGGCGCCGACCATCACGCCCTTTACAAAATATTTCTGCACGAAAGGGTAAATCAGCAGCATGGGGACGCTGGACACCACGATTGCGGAATATTTGACGGCCTCCGCCATTTTGATCTTCTCCGCCATCCCCACGTCGTTGGTTCCCATTTGTTCCGTCTGCCCCAAAAGCAGGATATTGCGCAGCACAATCTGCAGCGGATGCAGGGAAGTATCCCGGATGTAAATCAACGCGTCGAAATATGCGTTCCAGATTCCCACCGCATAATACAGC
>CARDPF010000118.1 GCA_948960675.1 uncultured Eisenbergiella sp. | reverse complement strand
GAGATGCTGTTGTGTGACTGGAGTTCAGACGTGTGCTCTTCCGATCTTTTTCTCCTTCTCCTGGTTCTTCACCGGAAAACTTTTGGAACCTGTTCAAAAAAACCACGAGAGGCAGGCATGGTTTATCGCCTCCGCTTCCCATGAACTGCGCACCCCCCTGTCGGTCATCCTCGCCTGCGTAAGCACCTGCGAAGCTGCACCGCCTGCAGAGCACCCGCGCTTTTTTGCCGCCATCCGCCGGGAAGGCCAAAGAATGCAGGGTCTTCTGGCCGACATGCTTTTTCTGGCAAACGACCAAAACGGCCAAAAAAACCTGCCCAAAGAAGAAGTCGACTTAGAAACCCTGCTGCTAAATCTCTATGAAAATTTTGAACCGCTGGCGCAAAAAAGCCGCCATTTTCTCTCGGTTTCCCTTCCGGAGGATTCCCTTGCCCCCTGTTCGTGCAACAAGGAAAAAATCGTCCAGCTCATGTCCATTTTTCTGGAAAACGCTTTTAGTTACACACCTCCCGGAGGCCTGGTTTCCCTGACTTTGCGGGAGGATGCCAAAAACGCCTACCTTTCTGTCGCCGATACCGGCCCCGGTATTCCCGACGCACAAAAGGAACTGGTTTTCCTCCGGTTTTACCGCATGGAAAAAGCCCATAGCCAGAAAAACCATTTCGGCCTGGGGCTGTGCATCGCCGCCGATATCGCCAAGGCCCACGGTGGCCGTATCGACGTGTCCGATAACCGCCCCTGCGGAACCATTTTTACCCTGGTTCTTCCCCTGCACTCCTGACGCACAGGGCACGATTTTGCCTTCGCGGGGTGATGGCTAAACTGTTATGCTTTTCCCTCTTCCAGACAGGGGAAGGTGACCAGCACTTTAAACAAATCCCCGTCCAGGTAAATTTCAAATCTCCCGTTTTGCAGTTCCGTCAGGTTCTTGGCGATGGAGAGTCCCAGCCCGCTGCCCTCCGTGCTGCGGGAAATATCCCCCCGGATAAAGCGTTCCGTCAGTTCCGCCGCATCAATATTGAGTGCCTGGGCGGATATGTTCTTCATGGAGAACACCGCATAGCGCGTCTTCCCTTCCGTAACCTGCCTGATATCCAGGTAAACCCTGGTTCCCTCCAGCGCATATTTGTAGGCGTTGGAAAACAGGTTTTCCACCACCCTCCAAATCCGTCTGGAATCCGCCTCAATATACACCGGTCCCTCCGGCACCGTAATCACGGTCTCCAGACACTTTTCCTGAAACTTATCCGAAAACTCGCCGCAGGTCTGATAGACCAGTTCCGCAAAATTAAGCCGCTCCATCTGCAAAGAAACGTTGCCCGACGTAATTTTGGAAGCCTCCACCAGATCGTCCGTCAACTGCTTGAGCCGCTGGGATTTGGCATCCAGCACATCAATATATCCCCGGATACGGGCATCCTCTATTTTTTCCCGCTTTAAAAGATTGACGAAATTGATGATGGAAGTCAGCGGTGTCTTGATGTCATGGGAGACATTGGTGATCAGGTCCGCCTTTAACCGCTCATCCTTCATGCTCTTTTCCACAGCAGCTTTGATCCCGTCCCCCAGACCGTTTACCGCGTTGGCCAACTCCCGGTTCTCCCCGTGCAAATTGTCCGTCTGGATTTTTAACGCAAAATCCCCCTTCCCGATCTTTCTGGTGGATTCCACGATTTTCCAGAGCGCCTTTTTTTCATAATACAAAAGCAGGATCGCCGCCACATCCACCGCAGCGGCAGCCAAAATCCCCCCGATCCCGTAATCGCCCAAAATCAGGTTTACCAGTACGATCCCGATAAAAGGAACCAGGCTTCTTGTCAGGATATGGCTGTGGTCATAAAGCGTCACCACTGCCGCCCTGCATTTTACCAAGACCAGCCGCAGCAGGGAATTTGACCAGAGCGTATGGGCCTTTGCGCGCCGCACAAGGCTTAAATAAAGCGCCATCGCCACATAGTCCAAAACCAGCGTCAGGCCTGCCCCCAGCACCGGCGGCCAAATGCCCTGCTTTAGATCCTCGAAGGAGGATTCCAAAAATACATAGCCCAGATACCCGGCGCCCACAATCGCCGCAAGCACAAGGGCTCCCAGAACCACAAAAGGCTCCGTATGCATCCGGTCCGCCCGGTACAGGGCAATCCGGTATCCGCCCCCTTCCTTTGCCACCCTGCCCTCATAGCGTGTCAGCTTTGCAAATAAAAGCATACCCGCCAGCAAGAGCACAAGCATGGACGCCACAAGATAACCGTAAAAGGGGATCACCCTGTTGTAGGCTTCCTGCACAAGCGCCAGACTGTCCCGCGCCGGATAATTTGTATCCACACCGATCCAAACCCTTGTATTGTCCCCGAAAGCATATTGGTAACTGCCCAGTTCCTGCTTCATCCAGTCCGCATCCACCCGGGTATTGGTACGGATTTCAAAGCGGTCGGCGTTGTAAGCGATGTACCGGCCATATTGTTCAAAAATCCCGGATATCTCCTCCGGCTTTTTGTCGGAAAAATTTTCTTCCAGATTGGTATAATACCGGGTCTGTCCGTCCACCACCATGCGGTAACAATACCGGATGTTGCTCTGGGGCAGCGCATAGGCGTTCCTGCTGGCCCAATACTCCGTGGAATTGTAAAAAAGAGCCTTGGAAGCGGTTTTTAAGTCTTCCCGCAAATGAATATATTCTTCCACGTTCTGGGCATAAGAGGCCAAGTCCAGCCCTTCCGCCGACAAATACCGGGGAATCAGCACATGCAGTTCAAAGACTTCGGCATCCCCGGTATACAGTCCCATTTCCTGTGCCCATTGGGCATATTCCTCCCGGCTGGAAGGCAGTTCGTCGATCATGCGTATGGACAGTGTATTTCTGCCCATATCCCCTGTCTGGCGTCCTATCCTGCTGCCGGCGCCTTTTTGTTCTTCCCCTCCTGCCTCTGCCAGTTCGTTGCGCAGGGTAAACACACTTCCCCCGCTGGAAAAATAAGCGTTAAAGTCGTTCTCCGTCCCGTAAACCGTCTCCGTGACAAAACCGTAATTGCCCCATTTCACCAAATCATCCAGCACATAAGGCACTTCGACGGTCTCGTCCAAAAATTCCTCCTGCCGGTGCGCATATTTGGTCACATCAATGCTCTTTTGCCCGTTATAGGCTCCTTCCGTTTCCAGCTGGCTCTTGATTACCGCCAGGCGGGTGATGCCCTTTAATTCTTCCTTGAGGATATCGCAGAACAGGGCCGAATCTTCAAACGTATCCTTTTTGGAAAAAGGGCCGATGCTCTGCCGGAATGTCCCGCTGCTTGTCTCCACCTCTATGGTGGAATTGCAGGATAACACCACAAACGCCGCCGCTGCCGCCACCATACAGATACGCCTCGCAAACAGCCAGAATTTCCTCTTTCCCCTGCTTAAAACCTGCTGCTTTTTCATACTTATCCCCCTGCACACCGCAAGCCGTGCTTGCGGTACTGCCGCCAATCAGTAATCCTCATTTCTGCGCTGCCCTATCGTGCAGACACAAATACGATGCTTTACGCCTGTTTCTCAATCTTGTATCCAACCCCCCAGACCACCTTCAAATAGCGGGGCTCCTTGGGATTGATCTCGATTTTCTCCCGGATATGGCGGATGTGGACCGCCACCGTATTGTCGGCGCCAATCGCCTCTTCCTCCCAAATGCTTTCGTAGATCTGGTCAATGGAAAACACCCTGCCCTGGTTTTTCACCAAGAGCAGCAAAATATTATATTCAATGGGCGTCAGCTTCACCGGCTCTTCGTCCACCGTCACCTCTTTGGTCTCATCGTTGATCACCAGTCCCCCTGCCCGAAACACCGCATTGTTCTCGGCATTCAAATTTCCCAGCTTGGTATAGCGGCGAAGCTGGGACTTGACCCTGGCCACAAGCTCCAGCGGATTAAAAGGCTTGGTTACATAATCGTCCGCCCCGATATTGAGCCCCAAAATCTTGTCCGCATCCTCCGATTTGGCGGACAGGATAATAATGGGAATGCTGCTGTATTCCCGGATTTTCAGGGTTGCGTGGATACCGTCCAGCTTGGGCATCATCACATCAATAATCAACAGCTGGATATCGTTTTCCTTTAACGCCCGGATTGCCTGATCCCCGTCATACGCCCGGATTACCTGATAGCCCTCCTGCAGCAGATAGATCTCGATGGCTTCCACAATCTCCTTGTCATCGTCACATACCAGAATCTTTGTCATGCTTCCTCTCATTCCGCCGCATAAGCGGCATCTTCATCTGAAAAACCCTTCCATGAAAGCTACCCTTTCATCCATGAAACCATATAAAAATGAATGTCTCTCCATGAATTTTCTTAAAATAGTCTTAAGCTTTCAACATGATAAACGCCCCAAAATTCCCCCGCTTTCCCTTGCTTGCCCGGTGGGAGAACAAATAAGCCGGATTATGGCAGGTACAAATGTCCGGCAGCGCAATGTGCTGCGGCAGAATGCCCGCCGTAAGCAGCACCGCCTCGTTGGCCTTCCACAGATCCAACAGGTATTTCCCGTTTCCCTTGTCCGTCAGAATCTCCGCCATCGGCATACCACAAAACCGTTCCGTCTGCCACAGCCTGCGAAACTGTCCTGCCACCTCCTCCCCCACCTCGTAGCATTCTTTGCAGATGGAGGGGCCGATAGCCACCACCACATCCGCCGGATCGCTTCCAAACACACGGGTCATGGTTTCCACTGTCACCCTGCCGATCTGTGCCACACTCCCGCGCCACCCGGCGTGGGAGCAGCCCACCGCCCGCCGTTTGGGATCCACAAATAGAAGGGGCACACAATCCGCATAAAATGTGGACAAAATCAGCCCCGGTTCCCCCGTCACCAAACCGTCCACATCCCGGTAGTCCTTGGGGCGCACCACGCCTTTTCCCCGGTCCTGCCCCGTCACTACCCGGACATTGGCTGTGTGGGTCTGGTCCGAGCAGACAAAGGCATCCGGTAATGTACCAAACACCCGGGCCGTGCGCCTGAAATTCTCATCCACCGCTTCCTTGTCGTCCCCACGGACATAGCTGTAATTCATGGTGGCAAACATGCCGCTGCTTACGCCCCCCAACCGGGTACTGATCATGTGAGCGGCCACCCCCGTCCCCTCCAGCAAAGGGGAAGTCAGATATTCCATCTCCCCCATGCGGTTTTGCCGCAGTCCTAAAGCGCTTCCTTTTTTCCTGATAATTTCCATTACCCTTTTCCCCTTTGATAATCAAAAGCATTCTGTACCCACCGGATATCCGTGCCGCAGACCGCAACCACATCAAAGCGCACCGGCTGCTCCTGCACGATGTGGTGCCGGTACAGGTAAATGTCCGCACACCTGCAGATCGTCTTTTGTTTGCGCCCATCCACAGACTCCAGCGCATGGCCAAACCCGTCGTCTTTTCTGTATTTTACCTCAAAAAAACACAAACAGCCAAGATGATAACCAATCATGTCGATTTCACCCCGGCTGCATCTGTAATTGCGCGCCACCATCCGCACCCCCTGCCGCTGCAGATACTGCGCCGCCGCCTCCTCCCAGAAGGCTCCTGCCAATCTCTTATTCATCCAGTCCTTCCTGCAAAATGTTTTTCAAAAAGCTCCTCCTATGTATCGGGGTCGGCCCGTATTTTCGCAGCGCCTCCACATGGGCAGCCGCGCCGTATCCTTTATGGGCCAAAAAACCGTAACCGGGATACTGCCGGTCGTATTCCTCCATCATCCGGTCCCTTGTCACCTTGGCCACAATGCTGGCCGCAGCAATGGACATACTCTTTTGATCCCCCTTGACGATGGGAACCTGCCGGATTGCAATCCCCGGAATCGTCACCGCGTCGTTTAGGAGGATATCCGGAACCGGATCCAGCTTTTTGACGGCTTCCCGCATGGCCTCATAGGTTGCCTGCAGGATGTTGATTTGGTCGATCCGGGCCGGTTCCACCATTCCCACGCCTACGCTGAGTGCCTCCCGCAGGATGACTGCATAAAGCTCCTCCCTCTTTTTGGCCGATAGCTGTTTGGAGTCATTGATATACAAAATACCACAGTCCGGCGGCAAAATCACTGCCCCGGCCACCACCGGCCCGGCCAGGGGCCCCCGGCCGGCCTCGTCGATTCCACAGATATATCCCAGGCTTTGATATTCCCTCTCATACCGTTTCATCTGCCAGGTGCGCTCTTTTTCCGTCTCCAGCGCCTGCAGCCGTCTCTGCGCCTTTTTGCACTCTGCCTGCACACCGCTGCGTGCATCCTCCCGGTAAAAGGCCAGCAGCGACTTCAGTTCCCCAACCGGACAGGAGGCAAATTTTTCTTTGACTGCCCCGATTTTTTCCATGCTTCCTCCCCTTTTGCTACACAAGCCTGCCGCTGCCATTCACGGCCCGGGGCCGCTCATAGTAACGGCCTGCCTTACTGGTGCCGTAACAGGCCGAATTGGGAAAGAGGCCAGATGCGCACCCACGCCTTCCCGATAATCTCACTGCGGTGGATATTGCCGACGCTGGGATCCCTGCTGTCCGAACTGTTATTCCGGTTATCCCCCAGCACGAAATACTCGTCCTCCGCCAGCGAAACCGTCTCCCCTGCCCTGCCCGGAGACAACATAACTTCCCTTCCGTAATTTTCCTGCAGCACTTTTCCGTCAATATAAATGTTCCCGGCATCATCAATATATACGGTCTCCCCCGGCATGCCGATGATCCGCTTAATATAATAGGTTTTCTCTTCATAGCGGAACGGGAATACAATGATATCGAACCGCTCCGGCTCCCGAAAGCGGTAGGAAATTTTGTCCACGATCAGGTTATCGTTATCGCATAAAGTGGGCTCCATGGAACTTCCGCTTACCTGGGTTCGCTGCCCCACAAAGGTGATGACCAGATACGTCACCCCCAGCACCACCAAAATGTATAAGGCGGTACTTAATAATTCTTTTACTGCGTTTTTCATCGCCCATCCTTCTTTCCGTCCGGCCGCTCCAGCGAAATCCTTCCAAGCCTGCCGCTCCTGAAATCCTCCAGCAGCAGGGCGGCCGCTTTTTCAAAATCCACTGCCCCGCCCTTTTTGTAACACTTGCGCACTTCCCCGATTTGCGCCAGCACGCCGGCCGGATCGCCATCCCCTGTGCCGTACCGCCCGGCCAACAGTCCCGGATAAGCGTCCTGCAGAAATTGGATCAATTGCACCGCCAGTTCTTCCTTAACCAAAATATCGTCGTTCATGGAACCGATAAACGCCATTTTCATCCCGGTGGACTGATCCTCGAATTTCGGCCACAAAATCCCCGGCGTATCCAAAAGCTCCAGTCCCTTGTGCAGGCGGATCCATTGCTTTCCCTTGGTGACGCCCGGCTTATTGCCCGTCTTGGTGCAGGCCTTTTGCGCGAAGGAATTGATAAACGTGGATTTTCCCACATTGGGAACCCCCGCCACCATGGCGCGCACAGGCCGGTTTTGGATACCCCGCCGCCTGTCCCGCTCAATCTTTTCCCGGCAGGCCTCCTGTACCTTTCCCCCGATCTCCTTGAGTCCCTTGCCGGACTTTGCGTTAATCTCCAGCGCCTGCACGCCCATCCCTAAAAAATAAGCGCACCACTCCCGGTTCGCCTGCGGATCCGCCAGATCCGCCTTATTGAGAAGCACCAGGCGGGCCTTATTTTTCCCCATCTCATCAATGTCAGGATTCCGTGAGGAAAGAGGCATCCGCGCATCCACCAGTTCAATGATCAGGTCGATCAGCCGGATATCCTCCTGCATGGCCCTTTTTGCCTTTGTCATATGTCCCGGATACCACTGGTAGTCCATCCCGTCCCGTTCCTTTCCCTATTTCACAAATCCCCAGCCGTCGTTTGCGTTTCCGAAATGCAGCCATGCGCGGCCGATAATGGTACTCTTATGCACGGGCCCGATATTGGCCGACCGGCTGTCCTCGCTGCTGTTGACATTGTCCCCCATCACAAAATATTCGTCGCTTTCCAGCTTGATTTCATTCTCCGCAATTCCCGCAGAGACTATCAAATCCGTGATTTCCTCCGCATACGGCTTTCCGTCCACATATAAAATGCCGTTGTCAATCCAAACCGTCTGCCCCGGAACCGCCACGACACGTTTGACATAATAGTAAGCGTTCTGGTTCCCGTTGGGCAAAAAGACAATGACGTCCCCCTCCTTCGGGGAGGCCAGCCGGTAGGCAAAACGGTTCACCAATATTCCCTGCCCGTTTGTCAGTCCCGGTTCCATGGAAACCCCGATCACATTTGTGCGCAGCCCCACAAAATAGGTGAGTGCAAATGCCAGAAAAACTGCAAGAAAAATCCCCGTAATCCAGCTGAAAATTTCCCGGATCAGCACCGCGCTGATTTTTTTCTTCTTATGGTAAAAGCTGAGCCCCTTCCGCCTTCTGCCCATATTTCCTCTCATTCCGCTGCGTATTTCCCATACCAAAAGAAGGGACAACCACTATGTGATCTGCCCCTCTCCTTTCGTAAACCCATAGGCCCACGGCCCTTATTTCACAATCTCTTTGACCTTTGCCGCCTTGCCGACCCTGTCCCTTAGATAGAACAGCTTCGCCCTTCTCACCTTACCTCTTCTTACCACTTCCACCTTCTCTACGTTAGGGGAATGCAGGGGCCAGGTTTTCTCCACGCCTACGCCGTTGGAAGTCTTTCTCACGGTGAAGGTTGCACGGTTGCCGCCGCCCTGCTTCTTTAACACGATGCCTTCAAAAACCTGAACCCTCTCACGGTTTCCTTCCTTAATCTTACCGTATACCTTGACAGTATCGCCGGTGTTAAACTCCGGTACTTGTGCCTTGAGCTGTTCAGCCTCAATCTCCCTGATAATCTCGTTCATTGCCTTTCCTCCTGTCTCTTGGATGTTCTTAATACACACTTCGTAACAGAGGACCATCCCCCATTTTTGCAACATTTGTATTCTACCACAGGCCACGCCGCATTGCAACCTTTTTTTCATGGAAAACACGGAAATCGTAACAGTTTAGCCGAAGGCTGAACTGTTACCGGAAATCAATTTTGCGGGAGGGGAGAG
>CARDPF010000117.1 GCA_948960675.1 uncultured Eisenbergiella sp. | reverse complement strand
GAATGTACAGGAGAAGATTTTTGGGGATAGCCCTAAGATGCAGGCGGAGCTGGAGGAAAAGCTGGATAAATACCATATGGCCGGGGAGGTTTTGGAGTTAAAAAGCGAGGCCACCATGAAAAAGTACCAAAAGCAGCGTCTCACGACGGACACGGGAATTGAAATTTCAATTCCCATGGAGGAGTATAAGGATCCGGATAAGGTGGAGTTTATCACCAACGGGGACGGAACCATTTCCGTGCTGATCAAAAACATCGGGCGGCTGCAGGCAAGATAGGGGAAAAGCGCCCCGAAGATACCGCTGCTGCGGCCAAAGACGGCCCTGTGGGAGTACCGCTCCCACAGGGCCGTTTTTGGCCGCAGCAGCGTCTTTGGGACATTTTTGCAAGAAGGCCAAAAGACCTAAACCATGCCGGTACGGTATGCCTGTAAAAAATAATGCAAAATTAAAACTTTTTGGGGGAATATGGGGTTATATAGTATGGTGTGCTAAAATGCATGGGGGGCAGGGTGTGAAGGATAAGAGGCTGGTCCGGTTGGTCGGGCAGGGGAAAACCGAATATATCAATGACATTGCACAGGCGTATTATGACGATATTTACCGGTTCTGCTGTTTTGAGACAGGAGACCGGGAGTGGGCCTATGACCTGACCCAGGAGACCTTCCTGCGCTTTATCCGGTATGTGGACGGGATGCGGGAAGGGAATCTGAAAGGGTATCTTTTGACCATTGCCATGAATGTCTGCAGGGACGGCTTCCGGGAAAGGAAGCTGATGCAAGGGGAGGAGGCGCTTGCGGGGGTGGTAGATGGGAAGGCGGACTGTCGGCAGGCGGAGGCAGAGAACCGGGTTTTTCTGGAAAAGGCGCTTTTTGCCCTGCCAAATTACCAGCGGGAAGCCATTGTGCTGTACTATTATTACGGGTTTGGGCACCGGCAGATTGCGGCCATGACGGGGACAGGGGTTTCCACGGTTAAATCCAGAATCCGGCAGGGGTGCGAAAAAATGCGCCGGATATTGGGGGAAAAATAGGAGGCGGCGGATGGGTATGCGGATAGGAAGGTCAAAAAAAGAATGGGAGATGCGGTTTTTGGCATGGGCAGGGGAAATGGAACCGGATCCTTCCCGGAAGGGCAAGGCGTTGGAAAAAATTGCCCAACATGCCCGGGACAAAAGGATAGAATACCGGCCGGGATGGGCCAAATTGCTTTGGATACAGCTTTGTTACCTTCCGGCAAAGGTGTGGGCGCTGCAGGCCTTGTTTTTGGTATTGCTGCCTGTTTTGGAAGCACAATTGCACAAAATGGGGCTGCCGGGATGGGAGGCTTTTCCGGCATTGTCCGTCTGCATGGCCTTGGCGTCCCTGGTGCTGGTGCAGGAGTTTGCCCGCCACTTTTCTTATAAAACGGCGGAACTGGAGCAGTGCTGCTATCTGGGCCTGTCCCAGCTGTGGCTGGCGCGGGTGTGCTGCATCAGCGGGCTGGATGTGCTGGCAGTGGCGGCGCTGGGGGTTAGGAGCGCAAACTATTACAGAACCGGGTGGTTTGCTTTATGCGTATATGTGCTGACGCCGTTCTTTTTGGCCAATGCGCTTCTTCTGGCATTTTTTTCCTGGGCGAGGGGAAAAAGCCGGGCGGCGCAGCTGGGGATTTTGGCGCTGGCGGTATCGGTGTTTGCGCCCCTGTTTTTGTACCGGCAGATTTATGAGGCGGTCTGGCTGCCGGTCTGGCTGCTTTTGCTGGCAGCCGGCGTCTTGCTGTGCATCGCGCTTGTATGCGACATCAGGAAAAAAATGGAGGGGGACAGTTTATGCTGGAATTGAAGCTGGAGAATGTTACCAAACGGTTTGGGGATAAAATTGCGGTGGACGGGGTGAATTTTACATGGAACAACGGGGTTTACGGACTGTTGGGGGAAAACGGCGCGGGAAAGACGACCCTCATGCGGATGCTGTGCGGGCTTTTGCGTCCGGACAGCGGGCGAATCTGCTTTCAGGGGGAGGAGGTTTCCCGGATGGGCGCGCGGTACCGGCGGATTTTGGGATATCTGCCGCAGGATTTCGGATATTACCCGGATTTCACGGCGCAGCGGTACTTAAAGTATCTGGCGCAGCTAAAAGCGCTGCCGCCCCATGTAATTCCTGATAAAATGGAAGAAATTTGGGAACTGACGGGCCTGCAGGATGCAAAAAACAAGAGGTTGAAAGGGTTTTCGGGGGGCATGCTGAGGCGTCTGGGAATCGGGCAGGCGCTGCTAAACGACCCAAAGGTGCTTGTTTTGGATGAGCCCACCTCGGGGCTGGATCCAAAGGAGAGGATCCGTTTCCGCAATGTGATCAGTTCCCTGGGAAAGGACCGGATTGTCCTGCTTTCCACCCATATCGTACAGGATGTGGAGTTTATTGCAGACCAAATTTTCATAATGAAAAAGGGGAGGCTGCTTGCCGGGGGGAAACCGCAGGAAATTGCCGAAACGGTGCGGGGAAAGGTCTGGGAATGTCTGGTGGACGAAAAATGGGCGGCCCGCCTGCAGCAGCGGTATGCCGTGGATCATTTAAAATATCAGGACGGACAGGTGTATATGCGTGTGCTCTCACAGGAGCCGCCGGTGGCGGACGCCAAGGCCTGCGAGCCCGGTTTGGAGGACGTATATCTGTTTTATATGATGATACCGGAGGCAAAAGATCCCACATGACATTGGGAACCAACATCTTTATATGGGGAAGGAGGAAGGAAACATGGCGCTGTTTGGGGCGGAACTTTATAAAATTTTGCGCAGGCGGCAACTGCTGGGGGGCCTGGCGGTATTGTTTTTGGCTGTGGGCATGTGGTTTATGGCATCCACTGTCTGGGAGGAGGACGCAGTGGTGGACGGTGTGCGCTACCAAAGGATGGAGGCCATCCGGAAGAACCGGGAAATCGGGCGGCAGTGGGAGGGGGTTTTGACAATCGAAAAGCTGTATGCGGTTTTGGACACTTACGGGATGGCCCTAAACGAGGGAAAGGAGGTTTATACGCCCCGGGGAGGCAATTGGGTGAGCCGTTACGCCACGGAACAGCTGACGGACTATAGGCAGCGGGAGGATCACACAGGGGCAGTTTTAAAAAGCCAGACGGAATTGGATACCCTGGAACGGAAGCTGAAACGGTATCAGCCGTATTTTTGTTACATGGAAAATGTGGACTGGGTCTATGAAATGTGTATGTTTATGAACCTGGTTTTGGTTTTTGTCATTGTGCTGGGGGTGACGCCCGTTTTTGCGGAGGAGTATCAGTGCCGCAGCGCAGCCATGGTGCGTTCCTGCGAGAGGGGCAGGGGGAAAACCATGGCGGCAAAAACGGCGGCGGCGCTGGCCTTTGGGCTGGGCGTATATGTGCTGGCAAACGGGATGGTCTGGGGGGCGTACTGCCTTTTATACGGAACGGACGGCCTGTCTGCGGGTGCGGTTCTAAGCGACTGGGTGGCATATCCGGTCTATCAGGAGGGGCAGGTGTGGCAGGCTTTTGGATGGAACTTTTTGTGGGGCATGCTGGGAATTGTGCTGGCGGTGGCGACGACCCTGCTCTTTTCGGTGGCTTTCAGGCAGGGATTTTTGGTGCTGGGCGCCTCTTTTGCCTATTTGGTGGGGGGACGGCTGCTGCCGGACATTTTGGCGGGATTTCTTCCCAGACATTTCATCCGCCTGCTTTGCTGGATTTTTGAGAGCAATCCCATTTACCTGTTGAGTTTGGTTTCCCAGGGGAGTATACTGGGAGGGGCAAAGCGGCTGGCAGTGGCAGTATTGTGGATTGTGGCCTGCCTTGTTTTGACCTGGCAAAGATGGGGAAGCTATGGTTACTTTTCACGGGGCAATGTCATGATGCTGGGGTCAAAAGGTCAATTTGGAATATAGCTGTTGTGAAATTGCATAACAAATGAGCCGAAAACTTATTCCAATCAAGATTTTTCAGCATCATGTCATTAAGTTGACGCCACAGTCAGCCGGGAGGGAAATAAAATTCTCAAGGAGCCCCTGAAAAAGCGTCGGCACTTGGTGAGGTATTTCACGAACCTAGTGTCCGCTACGCTTTTTATGGAGCGAAAGCGTGGCGACGAAGAATTTTATTTCCCTCCCGGCGTTCGTAGACGCTAACTTAATGACATTGGCCGTGAATAGTAACAGGCTATGAAAGATAGGGGGCATGCAGTGTGGGGGACGGTCGCTATAAGATCATGATTGTGGAGGATGATTTTGCCATTGCGGGCGTGGTGTCCAGACATTTGGAAAAATGGGGATACCGGACGGTCTGCGTGGAGGATTTTTCGGCAGTGCTGTCGGTTTTTGCAGGGGAGGCGCCCTCCCTGGTGCTGATGGATATTTCCCTGCCCTTTTACGACGGGTTTTACTGGTGCAGTGCAATCCGCAGGCAAAGCCGGGTTCCCATCATTTTTATTTCTTCTGCGGACGACAACATGAATCTGGTTATGGCGATTCACCTTGGGGCGGACGATTTTGTGGCAAAGCCGTTTACCATGGAGGTGATGACCGCAAAGGTGCAGGCGCTTTTGCGCAGAACCTACGATTTTTCGGTGCAGGAAAACATTTTGTCCTGTGGAAATGTTTCCCTGCATCTGGAGGATTCCAGGGTGGAATATGAAAAAAAGGTGTGTGAACTGACGAAAAACGAGTTTCGGATTCTGAAGCTTTTGATGGAACAAAAGGGGAGTATTGTGTCACGGGATACGATCATGCGGAATCTGTGGGAGGATGAATCGTTCATCGACGACAATACGCTGACGGTCAACATGACCCGGATCCGCAGGAAGCTGGAGGAACTGGGATGCCGGGAATTTATCCACACCAAAAAGGGAATGGGATACCTGGTGGAAGGGTAAGGGGGAACCGGGCATGGGAAAACGGGTGAAAACATATTTTTGGAAAAAGAAAGATTTGCTGCTTGGGGCGGCTGTTTTTTGGCTGCTTTTCGGGCTGGTTTTTTATTTGTGCGATTTAAATCCAAAGCCTTTTGTTTATGCCGTGTGTCTGACGGCTTTTTTGCTTTTGACCGGGCTTGCAACGGGCTTTTTTTTGTACCTTAGGCATATGCAAAAGCTGGAGGGAATGGCAAAACTTGCGGAAGAGGGCCTTGGCAGCGATCTGCCTGCAGACTCGGCAGAGGAAAAGCTTTATGCCGGGGCGCTGCTTGCGGTGCAGAAGAAAAAGGAGGAGGCGCAGGAGATTTTGCAGAGGGAACTGGAGGATGCAAGGCGCTATTATGCCCTTTGGTCCCACCAGATCAAGACCCCGCTGGCCGCCCTGAAGCTTTTGGTCCGGGAGGAGGAACCGGACAGGCGCGCCATGGAATTGGAACTGTTACAGGCGGGACAATATGTGGAGATGGCTTTGCAGTACCAGCGGATGGCGGGGGGAACCGGCGACCTGGTTTTGCAGGAGTATTCTTTGGAAAAGCTGGTAAAGCAGGCGGTAAAAAAGACTGCGCCCCTGTTTATTTATAAAAAATTGGGGCTTGAAATCGGGGAAATGGCGGGAACGGTGGTGACCGACGAAAAGTGGCTGGTATTTGTGCTGGAACAAGTTTTGACCAATGCGGTCAAGTATACGAGGAAGGGAACGGTGCGCATCCGGCAGGAGGGGGAAACGCTGGTGGTGGAGGATACGGGTATGGGAATTTTGCCGGAGGATCTGCCGAGGGTGTTTGAGTGGGGATATACCGGGTTTAACGGGCGGGAGGATAAGCATTCCACGGGAATCGGACTGTGCCTGTGCAGGCAGATGATGGGACGCCTGGATCACGGGATCCGGCTGGAGTCCGCGCCGGGCGTAGGTACGAAGGTGTACCTGGACCTTGCGCGGGAGCAGTTCGCAATAGAGTAGGGGGGAACTGGCAAAAATATTTGGCCCGCCGCAGTGCTTCCCTGCCTGCAGATACATGCCGCCCGGAGTCCGGGGCCTGTCCAAATGACAAGGTTTTGTGAATGAGGAAATCTTACGTTTTTGTAAGGATATTGTAAGGCCGGGCGATGGAAGGGGGTCTTTGTGTTTGTTATACTTGTGGACATAAGGAGGGCGCGGCCATAGGGGCGGCGGCCGGTTTTGGAAATAAGGAGGCAATCGCAATGACGGTTTTGGAAGTGGAGCATTTGAAAAAGATTTATACCACGCGGTTTGGCGGGGCTAAGGTGCAGGCGTTGTCGGATGTGAGCTTTTCCGTGGAGGAGGGTGAGTTTGTGGCGATCATGGGCGAGTCCGGCTCAGGCAAGACGACGCTGCTCAACATTTTGGCGGGACTGGACAAACCCACGGCGGGGGCGGTGCGCTTAAAAGGATACGATATGACGAAAATTGCGGAAAACCAGATGGCGGCGTACCGCAGGGATAATCTGGGATTTGTGTTTCAGGATTTTAATCTGCTCAATACCTTTACCCTGCAGGATAATATTTTTCTGCCGATGGTGCTTTCCCGCAAAAGCGTGGAGGAGATGGAGAAGCGTCTGGGGGAACTGGCAGAGACGCTTGGGCTTACCCGGCTTTTGCAAAAATATCCTTACGAGGTTTCGGGCGGACAAAAACAGCGGGCGGCGGTGGCGCGGGCGCTGATTACGCACCCCCAGATTCTTTTGGCGGACGAACCCACCGGGGCATTGGATTCGAGGGCAGCGGATGCTTTGATGGGATTGTTTGGGGCGGTCAACCAAAAAGGGCAGACCATCGTGATGGTGACGCACTCCACAAGGGCGGCCAGCCATGCGGGGCGGGTTATTTTCATCAAGGACGGTACCGCTTACCATCAGATTTACCGGGGCGCATGCAACCAGGATGAAATGTTTTTGAAAATTGCGGATACCCTAAAGGTGCTGGAAGGGGGGAAGCGTCATGACAAATGAAAGTTTCGCCTTAAAAAGCGGCGGGGGAACGTCCTCCAAAAATCCGGGGAAAATACAGAGGGGCACAGCGTTTTATGTGCGTCTGGCCGTATCCAACATGGAGAAAAACGCAAATATTTATTTTCCGTTTCTGCTGGCAGGCGCGCTGTTATCCGGGCTTTATTACATGCTTTTGGCAGTGGGCGAGATGGCGGTAAATAGCGGCATGAAAGGCGCTACGGAAATGGCCTTCATTTTGCAGATGTGTTCCGGGCTTTGCATCTTCGTGATGTTTTTGATCCTCTTTTACATTAACAGCTTTGTGATGAAACGGCGCAAAAGGGAACTGGGGCTGTACTGCATTCTGGGAATGGAAAAGCGGCATTTGAACTTGCTTTTGTTCTGGGAAGTGCTGTTCTTAGCGCTTTTGAGCATAGCAGGGGGAACGGTATTTGGGATTTTGTTTTCACAGCTTTTGTTTCTTGTCTTTTTGAAGCTTTTACAGCTTCCGGCGGTATTGTCTTTTATGATTCCCTTTTCCTCGGTCAAAAATACCTTTCTGGTTTTCGGGACGGGATATCTGGTGACGCTGTTGTATGACTGGTGGGTCATTCATAAAACAAATCCGATCGAACTGCTTCGAAGCAGGCAGGAGGGGGAGCGTGAGCCCAAGACGAAGTGGGTGACTTTTTTGGCAGGCACGGCGGCGCTGGCTTGGGGATACGGACTTGCGCTGCGGGTACAGACGGTTTCGGAAGGGATTTTCATCTTTTTCCCGGCGGCCCTGCTGGTCATCATCGCCACGTATTGCCTGTTCCAGGCAGGAAGCATTGTACTGCTAAAATTTTTGAAAAAGAGGAAACACTTTTATTACCGCCCGCAGAATTTTATCGCCGTATCGGGCATGCTCTACCGGATGAAGCAAAACGCGGCGGGGCTTGCCACCATCGCGGTTCTTTCCACGGCGCTGCTGGTGGTGCTTTCCTCCAGCGTGACGCTCTACAGTGGGGAGGAAGCGGTTCTGTCAAAGATGTTCCCGAGGGAATATAAGGTGGAGGCGCGTCCGGACAGCCAGAACACACCCGGGGTTTCGGCCAAAAAGCGTGCGGCGGATACCGCCTATGAAAAGGAAATCAGAAAGTCCCTGCAAGCCCTGGCCCAAAAGACAGGGGTAAGCATTGTCGATGATTACGGTGTCTCCAGCATTTGGTGGATGGCGGACAAAGAAGGAAACCGTTTTGACAAAAACGACCTGACCTTGCGCAGCGTGGACCAGAGCGTCGAAAAAATCAATTCTTTTACGGTGCTTTCCCTGGAGGATTATAATGTGATGACCAAAGGGCAGGACACCCTGGGGGCGGATGAGGTGATCTATATCACTTCCGATCCGGAGAAGTTTTCCACTGTGTATATCAATGGCAGGGAATTTACGGTAAAAGAACACAAAACGGAATTGAAGGAATTGCCGAGGGATGTGATCAACCAGGACATGTTTGGCAACTATACAGTGGTGGTCCCCGACCGGCTGACCATGATGCAGCTGCGCGGGGAAGAGGCCTCTGGGGAAAGCTTTATGTGGTTGTATCTTTTTGGTTTGGAAGGTGAGGAGCAGGCACGGCAGGATTTTATCGGGCAGGCGCCCGGCAGCCTGTCCCTGAACGGACAGGTGAGTCTGGAAAATAAAAGCGAACAGCGGGAAGGGTTTTATCTGCTCTATGGAAGCATTTTGTTCATCGGTCTTTTGTTTGTCTGTCTGTTTTTGCTGGCAACGGCGCTGATTATTTATTATAAGCAGGTGACGGAAGGGTTTGATGACCGGGAACGGTTTGTGATTATGGAAAAGGTGGGAATGCGGGATGTGGAAATCCGCAGGGCAATCCGTAAACAGGTGCTGATTGTGTTCTTCCTGCCCCTTGTGGCGGCGGTGCTCCATATCTGTGTGGCGGCGAAGGTACTGCAGATGTTTTTGATTGTGCTGGGGCTGTCTGACGGCCAGCTGTTCTGGAAATGCATCGGGATCTGCTGTCTGGTCTTTGGCATCGTGTATTACGCCATCTATCACCTCACCTCCAGGGTCTACTACCGGATCGTGCACGGATAATCCCGGCCGTTGGCATGGCAGCGGCGGATTTCAAAACGGCGAGGGGTAGGGAAGAATCCCTGCGGCAAAAGGACACGGACGGCCATACCGGGGCGGACCGGAGG
>CARDPF010000116.1 GCA_948960675.1 uncultured Eisenbergiella sp. | reverse complement strand
ATGCATGCGTAAGGAACCGTCCGCCCGGCAGGGGTGTCCGGCCTGCAAAAGGCTCTGCCTTCCCCGCCCGTTGGCACGCCCCCAAAGCCCGTGGCTTAACTAAGTGACATTGCCCGTGAATAGCAACTGTTTTCATGCTGCGGTACAGGATTCTTCGCTCAATATATTGACAAAAGAGAATTTTTACACTATACTGTACTTACCGTACAACGACAGTAGATCATAAGTAAAAAAGGGATGCACGAAAATGAACATTGTTATATCAAATCAATCAGGAGTACCAATTTATGAGCAAATTAAAGAACAAATCAAGATAGCGATTTTAACAGGAACTTTAGTTGAAAATGCCCCGCTGCCATCACTTCGCCAGCTTGCCCGTGATTTACAGGTAAGTTTAGTGACTACTACTAGGGCATACAGTGAATTAGAATTAGAGGGGTTTGTCCAGACAATGCCTGGAAAAGGTGTGTATGTAAAGAAAATCAATGATGGTTTTATTCGTGATAAATACTTGAAAGAAGCGCAAGAAGCTTTGTCTGCTGCTGTTAAGTGCGGAAGGCTGGCAGGCTTATCAGTAGATGATCTTCATAAAATGCTTGACATGATTTGGGGGACAAACAAATGAACAATGTAATTGAAATAGCTAACCTTAGAAAACAATATAAGAATTTTTTGCTGAAGGATATCAGCTTTTCAGTTCCCAGTGGATTTGTCTGTGGCTTTATTGGTGAAAACGGCGCAGGGAAAACTACTACTTTGAAACTTATTTTAGGTATGGTCACGAAGGATGGCGGCAGCATTAAGGTGTTTGGTAAGTCTGCAGAGGATGTGTCTTTAAAAGAAGATATAGGCGTTCTATTTGAACAGCCATATTATCAAGAGGACTGGACATCTATTGATATAGAAAAGGTCATGCGTCCTTTCTACAAGAAATGGAGCAGTTCAGCTTTTCATCAATACTTGGAACGGTTTTCCCTTGACCCGAAACAGAAGTATAAAACAATGTCACGAGGTATGAAAACGAAATTGGGCATGGCAGTCACATTGGCGCATGATGCGAGGCTGTTATTGCTGGATGAACCGACTTCGGGCCTTGATCCTGTTGGCCGGGATGAAATGCTAGGAATATTCCGCGATTACATGGTGGAAGAAAATCGGACAATATTCTTTTCCACGCATATAACCGGTGACCTTGAAAAAATTGCCGACTACATCACCTATATCAAAAACGGGAGAATATTGTATAGTGGGTTAAAGGATGATTTGATTGAAAAATACTGTTTGGTTCGGGGCGGTGTAGGCGATTTGCCACAATCAAAGCGTAAGCAGGTATTTGGCTTGCGGGAACATCCAAGTGGCTTTGATGGCATGATTAAAACAAAAGACATTGCAGGGTTTCCTGCAAGTGTAATTACAGAAACCGTTTCTCTTGATGATATTATGGTACGAATGGGCAAGGGGGTACAGGAATGATGATACGAATGGCAAAATTTGATTGGAATGCGATGAAATGTTTTCATCTGCGAATTTTCCTGCTCCCTGTGATTTCCTTGGCTGCCGGTTTTATTACGGCATTGCTAGTTGTTCCGGTCAATGTTTTTATGTGCCTATTTTTTTCGGTTAATACTTTTGCGGTAGAGGAAAAAGGCGATCTGAACAAGCTGTATTTGACACTGCCAATTAAGCGTTCTTCCGTTGTTGCTGGCAGATATACTTTATCCATTGGCATGGGGCTGCTTGGATTGGTTACTGGTATTCCTTTGGCTATTCTTGCAGACCGCTTTTCGCTGTCGCATTATTACGGACCGATGGGATGGTTTTTGCCAGTTATAACAATGAGCTACTTATTATTTTCCATTTTCAACCTTTGTATGTTCCCCATACTATTCAAGCTGGGATATGGCAAAGGAAAGTTTTGGGGAATGCTTGTTCCGATTGGGCTTTTTGCGTCGCTATATGGTGTGTTGGTAATCATTTCTTCTTTGCCGGGAAACGAGGATTTACTTTTTAATATTTTGGAGTATGCCAGCCAAAATATGCTCTTAGTCAATGGTTGTATTGTTGTGGCGGCTACCTTCATTCTACTACTTTCGTTTTTGCTTTCAAAAGGGCTTTATGTAAAACGTGAATTTTAAGCTGGAGGAAAGTTACTATTCACGGGCAATGTCACTTAGTTAAGCCACGGGTTTTGGAAGGCGTGCCGACGGGCGGTTTTTGCGTAGCAAAAACCGAAATACGTAACAGTTCAGCCTTCGGCTGAACTGTTACGAAGGAATTGACTGCCTCGGCCCGGTCTTGCGCCGAAAAGCCTTTCCCATCATCCGTCACTGTGATTGTAAGAAAAAGCTGTGCGTAAGAGAAATTCAGGTCAATCTTCGGTTTGCGGTACCGCAGGGCATTGGAAACAATATTTTCCACTATCCGAAACACAGCGGCAGGGGCGGGGAAAACCGTCTGCCCCGGCAAATTCGCAGAAAGATGGATGCTTGTCTGGTGCTGTTTAGACAGGATAGAAAGCTGGGTCTGTATTTAGTTCGCCCGGATTTCCTGCCGCATGAAGGAGAGGTAGGAGAAGGCGAAGGAAACAAGCATCAGCGCGCAGAGGGCTGTCAGGTGGGGCCATACCAAAAGAATGCTTTGGCCCAGGGAGAGATAACCGGATAAGGCCCCGGACAGCTGGGTGACGGTCACGGCGTTGACGGAGCGCACGCCGGGATTTAAAATCGTGGAAGCCGCCTCGCTGAACAGATAGTAAGGGGAAATGCGGTTTAGGTTCAACTCGCAATTATAGTTGGGAAGCGTGTTCACCATGGCCTGGTAGCCGTCCAGTGGATAGAGTGCATCTGCGATGATACCTGCCAGCAGGCTGATAAAGATGGCGGAAAACAGCCAGACCGCAATGGAAGCCAGCGCGGAGGTGGCGGCATGGCGGCACACGGTGGAAAACAGGATGGATAAGGCCAGCCAGAAAGCCACGTATACGGCAGAGAGGCTTAAGTATACCAATAACCGTCCGATTTCCCCCAAAGTGGGCAGGACACCGGTTTTTAAAAAACCTGCAGCGCCCACCAGTATGCCGGAGGAAAACAGCATGGTCACAATGATAAAGCAGCCCGCAAGAAATTTGCCGATGATAATGCTGTCCCGGTAAATCGGCTGGGACACAAGGCGGTTGAGGGTTCCCTGCGACCGCTCGTTATTGATGGCGTCAAATCCCATGATCAGTCCGATAAAGGGGCCAAGCAGCGCCAGTAAGGCGTGATAGGAGGGAATGGAGTTGGCGCTTGCGGTAAACAGCTTCAAAAAGAGAAAAGAACTGTCCTGACTGATGGAATCGGCGATTCCGGATACGGCCCCGTACAGTCCGCAGACGGTCATGATGCCTACAAACAGCGTAAGCAGCCATATCCGTTTGCTGTTGATAAAATCCGAGAGTTCCTTTTCCCATAAAACTTTAAGCCCCTGATACTTTTTTATGCTCTTTGTCTGCATCCGTCTCACCTGCCTTTTCAAAGTATTTGCGGTAAATTTCATCCAAGTCGCTTCCGGCCTGCCGTAAATGCATAATGGTATAACCGTTTTCCGTAAGGATACGGGAAAGCTTGCGCCGGACATCATAGGCGGAACGGACGATATAGAGGTCGCTTTGTTTTTCCACCCCCAGAATGCCTTCCGCTTTTTCCAGCAGCGTTTTTAGCCGCACGTTTTCCGGATAGACGGAGAGTTCCAGCATGCAGACGCCGTCCCGGTCGATCTGCTGTCCCAGTTCTTCCAGCGTTCCGCAGGCTACCAGATTGCCTTTCACAAAAATCCCCATCCGGTCGCACACTTTCTGCACCTGATAAAGCTGGTGGGAGGAAATCAGCAGCGTCCGCCCATCCTCCTCCGCCAGCTGGCGGATCAGCGCCATCAGTTCCCGCATGCCCTCCGGGTCGATGCCCAGCGTGGGTTCGTCCAGGATGACGACCTGTGGATCTTTGACCAATACGTCCGCGATGCCGAGCCGCTGACGCATACCCCGGGAGTAGGTGCAAGTCTTTTTGTCTGCGGCTTCCACCATGCCTACCCGTTCCAGAAGGGCAGAGATCCGGTCTTCCAAAAACGCGCCGGACAGGCCGTTTAACCTGCCGGTAAAGCGCAGGTTCTGCCGACCGGTCATATCCGGATAAAATCCCACATTGTCGGGCAGATAACCTACTTTCTTTTTGACCTCCAGACAATTGCGGGTGCAGTCCATGCCGTCAATGACAGCCTGCCCGCTGTCAGGCTCCGTCAGTCCCAAAAGCATCAGGGTGGTAGTGGTCTTACCGGCGCCGTTTGGCCCAAGCAGTCCAAACACTTCCCCACGCTTAATTTCCAGGTTTAGGTCATGGACGGCCACCGTATCGTGGTATCGTTTGGTCAGGCCAAAGGTGCGTATGATATAATCTTTGGTTTTTTCTTTCAATTCCTGCATGACCTTACCTCCTGCCGTATTTTTTGACTACATAATAGAGTCCGGCTATGACGGCGAGAATAATAAGGATGGCTACAATTCCAAAGGAGGTCTGTGTTTTTACCGTGATCCTAAATTCCGCAGAGGCGGTCTGATCCGTGGAGGAAGCGCTGATCACGGTTAAGTAGTCCCCGGTAAGGGCATCGGATCCGGGTTTGATTTTTGCCTGGATTTCCTTGGTTGCACCGGCTTCCAGTACGTCCACGGTGGATTCGTTAAAGGTGACTTCCCAGCCGGTGGGGGCGTTGGAGGTTAAATTGACATTGGAAAGGTCAATGTTGCCGCTGTTTGTCAGACGCAGGGTAACTGTGCTTTCCCGGTTGGCGTTGGCGTCCAGGCTCAGTCTGCCGTCCGATGTGCCAAGTTCCAGATCATAAGTGCCGAGAATTTTAATATGCAGGGCAGTCTCCAGACTTTCCCGGGAAGAGGTGGCGCTGCATTTGATCTCATAGTCCCCGGCCTGCGTCCGTTCCGGGGGAGTTGCCGTGATGGTAATGCCCTGGCTGCTTCCGGATGCGATATCCACGCTGGAAATCTGCGTCCCGTCCGTGCCGGAACCAAAGCTTACCTGCCAGCCTGCAGGGGCGTCATAGGAAAAGCTATAGGTCTGGTCGGTGAGGGTATTGTTGGCGATGGTGGTGGAATAAGTAAAGGATGTTCCTGTCACCCCTTCCTGGTCGGGATATTCCACCGTGAAATTGCTTTCCCCGGATTGCAGTTCCGAAATCTGTAAAAGCAGGGCAAGCGTGGACTCCTGTCCGTTTCCGTCCGTTGCTTTCAGTACGATTTCGTACCGGCCTTCGGATATTTCACGGGGAACGGTGAGTTGGAAGGCGGCGATGGACTCGCTGCTTTGTGCACTGGCGTGTACCCGGGAAACTTCATAATTGTTCCGTTTAAAAAAGCCGGTAAAGCCGTCCGGCATGGAGACTGCGGCGAGATCAATCTCACTTTCCGGCTGGGAGAGGCCGGATACATAAAGGGGGAAGGACAGGGATTCCCCCGCCTTGACACTGACCCCGGAACTGTCCGTGTACAGGCTAAAGCCCGCCGCCTGCGCCGTTTTTACAGGAAAAAGAAACAGGAACAGGATGGCAAAGACTGTGCCGAGGATGGCATAAAGAAGGGACCGTTTGCTGCATACAGCTGTTTTTGCGTTCATTTTTTGTATCTCCTTTTTCTTGATGTGTCTTTTAAGATAGCAGGGAATTTTGTTCAATTTTTGTTGGTTGTGTGAAAAATGTATGAAAGTAACGTTGCTTTTCGGTATGACATTGCCCGTGAATAGTAAAAAAAACTGCGCCATGGGCGCAGCGGAAAAAATCTACATGCAGAAATTGTTGTAAGAGGGCAGGACGGCGGTTAAAAATCAGACGTTCTTTTCCTGCGCCGGTAAGACTGCAGGGAAAGGGGGGCAAAAATGGTTTTGCGGCCGATAAAGCCGAAAATGCGGGTGGCATAGATACCGGCGAAAATGCCGATGCTGTCGATCCCCACATCGCGCAGGGAAGCGGAACGTCCGGATACAAAAGACTGGTGGTACTCGTCCAGACAGGCAAATCCGACGCAGAATGTCCCGGCAGCCAAAAGAAGCCAAAAGCCACGCAGCCGGTATACATAAAGCGGCAATGCCACGGAAACCGCCAGCAAAAAATATTCCGTAATATGGGCAAGCTTGCGGATATAAAATTGCAGGGCGGCGCTATAATGGGCAATCTGCGCGGCATCCATCCCCAAATCCAAAATATGGCTGGCCTTGGTGAGCAGCTTGGAGCCGACAAGACTGCTAAGCTGGGAGGACTGCGCGCCGTTTTGGGCGGAAAAGGAAAAAATCAGGTACATCATGCAAAGCGCAGGCAGAAAGGACAGCGGCTTTAACAGATAACGAAGCATTTTTTTGAGAGTCAGTAAAATATATTTCATCAAGGCCTCCTTTTGCTTTTATCCAATATAGCTTATTTTTACCGCGAGTGCAAGCAATACTCCATTAAGAACTCTTTAAATCTTTCTGAACGTTACTATTCACGGCCCAGGGGCCGCTCATAGTAACGATTCGGGGCGGTAATGCGAGTTTTGCTGCGCAAAAACCGCCCCTCACACCTGCATCATGTTCTTACGGAATGCGCAGTTTATGCGCATTGCCTGGGCCCATGGCCAAACTGTTACCGCAAAAATTGAAAAAATGCAGGGAAAGGTGTTCTTCTTTTGTATTTTATGATAGAATGTCTAAAGAAGTTGTCTCAGGGCAGCTTTGGCGGGAAGAAGGTTTTGGAAGAGGGGAAAGGGTATGGGGGAAAAGTCGGAGCAGAAAAAGCAGTTTATTATCGAGACTGCCCGGCACATTTTCATGGAAAAGGGGTACAAGGATGTCACCATGAAGGACGTGGTGGAGGCGTGCCAGATCAGCAGGGGAGGACTTTATCTGTACTTTAACAGTGTGGAAGAGTTATTCTTGGCGGTGATGGGGGCAGAGGAGGCGGAGACGGACGATGTATTTTCCGACGCGCTTAAGGAGGATGCGACGGCAGCGGACGTGCTTCTCATATTTTTAAAAGAACAGAAGAAGGAAATTCTGCGGTGTCGGGACAATTTATCCATGGCGATGTATGAATACTATTTTGCCAATCCAATCATCGGGGAGAAAAATCCCATACGTGGGAGGTTCCGCAAGGCGGTGCGGGCGCTGACACAGTTGATTGGGACCGGCATTGCAAGCGGGGAATTTTACGATGTGGACGCCGCCATGGCGGCAAACAATATTATGTTTGTGCTGGAGGGGCTGCGCATTTGCGCTTATACCATGGGGGTAACGGAGGATATGGTGGATGAGGAACTGCTGATATTGGTGAGCGGAATTGTGGCGGAATAGATGCTGCGGTTTTATGGGAATGTAGGGCAGGAGAGAGGGCGGTAAACGGCAAAAGCAGTTATCGCTTTTCGCATAACATATGTCCGGCAAAGCGGACGGGAAGGATTGGCAATGGGAAACGTAAAAAGAATCTATGTGGAAAAGAAAGAGGAATTTGCGGGAAAGGCAAGGGAGCTCAAGGAGGAACTGGTCAATTACCTGAATTTAAGTTCCATTGAGCAAGTGCGGGTTTTGATACGCTATGACGTGGAGAATTTGAGTGAAGAGGTGTTTGAAACCGCCTGCAGCTGTGTTTTCTCGGAGCCTCCGGTGGACAAGCTGTACAGGGAGACGATTGAGGTTCCCAGGGACGGGCATATGTTCAGCGTGGAGTTTTTGCCGGGACAGTTTGACCAGAGGGCGGATTCTGCGGTGCAGTGCGTTCAGTTTTTGCGCGCGGACGAGGAGCCGGTCATCCGGACGGCGGTGACTTATGTGATTGTGGGCAGGCTCACCGGGGAGGAGTTGGATAAAATCAAGGCGTATTGTATCAATCCGGTGGATTCCCGGGAAGCCGATCCCCAAAAGCCCGACACCCTGGTGACGGTGTTTGGGGATCCTGCCGACGTAAAGGTGCTGGACGGCTTTACCGGTCTTTTGCAAAAGGAGTTAAGGAAATTATATGATTCTTTGGGGCTGGCGATGACCTTCCGGGATTTTTGCCATATCCAAAACTATTTTAAAGACCAGGAGAAGCGGGATCCTTCCATGACGGAAATCCGCGTGCTGGACACCTATTGGTCCGACCATTGCCGGCATACCACGTTTTCCACGGAACTCAAAAATGTGACTTTTGGGGAGGGCTATTACCGGGAGCCCATGGAAAAGGCTTACCAAAATTATCTGGATACCCGGGAGGAAGTTTTGCAGGGCAGGACGGATAAGTTTGTCTGCCTGATGGATTTGGCCCTGATGGCCATGCGCAAGCTCAAAAAGGAGGGCAGGCTTACGGACATGGAGCAGTCCGACGAGATCAATGCCTGTTCCGTTATCGTGCCCGTGGAGATGGATTACGGGGATGGGCCCGTCACGGAAGAGTGGCTTGTATTTTTCAAAAACGAGACCCACAACCATCCCACGGAGATTGAGCCCTTCGGCGGTGCGGCCACCTGTCTGGGAGGCGCAATCCGCGATCCGTTATCCGGCAGGGGCTATGTCTATCAGGCGATGCGCGTTACCGGTGCGGCCGATCCCACCGTTCCCGTGGCAGATACCTTAAAGGGCAAGCTGTCCCAGAAAAAGCTGGTGCGCGGCGCGGCCGGCGGGTATTCTTCCTACGGCAACCAGATTGGCCTTGCCACAGGGTATGTCAAGGAGATTTACCACCCCGATTATGTGGCTAAGCGCATGGAGATCGGCGCGGTCATGGGTGCGGCGCCCAGACGCAACGTGATCCGGGAGACCTCCGATCCGGGGGATTGGATTATTTTGCTTGGCGGCAGGACAGGACGGGACGGCTGTGGCGGGGCGACCGGTTCCTCCAAGGTGCATACCGAGAAGAGCATCGAGACCTGCGGGGCCGAGGTGCAGAAGGGAAATGCGCCCACGGAACGTAAGATTCAGCGGCTGTTTCGGCGTCCGGAAGTTTCCCGCCTGATCAAAAAATGTAATGATTTCGGTGCGGGCGGCGTGTCCGTCGCCATCGGGGAACTGGCGGACGGTCTGGTGGTGAATTTGGATAAAGTGCCGAAAAAATATGCAGGATTGGACGGCACCGAACTTGCCATTTCCGAATCCCAGGAGCGGATGGCAGTGGTGGTAGCGCCG
>CARDPF010000115.1 GCA_948960675.1 uncultured Eisenbergiella sp. | reverse complement strand
CATCCCCAGACTACCGGCACGCCGTCCGGGCGCATGGCTAAACTTAATGACATTGCCCATGAATAGTAACCTTTTAGATTCTCTTAAGAAAATATTCCGAGTTTTATTGTTGACAAACAATACTATATGGAATATATTATAGAAAGAAGCAATATTATATAAAATATAATATTATAACGGATTTTTCCATGGCGGTAAATTTGTCAGGGCATTTTTCAAACACACCCCGGAGGGGAGAGGGCATAAGCCGGCAGATTGCGCCGGTACAGGGAAGGAAGGAGCGTATGTGAATGGTTTTTAATACAGGAGCGGCGCTGTTGGATGCCATCGTTTTGGCGATCGTGTCCAGAAAGGCAGAGGGGACATATGGATATAAGATTACGCAGGAGGTGCGGCAGGTGATTAATTTGTCAGAATCCACATTGTATCCGGTTTTGCGGCGCCTGCAGAAGGATGATTGTCTGGAAGTATATGATATGGAGTGCGCGGGACGGAACCGGCGTTACTACAAGCTGACGCCCAAGGGCAGCGCACAGCTGCATTTATACGAAGCGGAATGGAGAAAATACTCGGAGAAAATCACAGGGATGTTTGAGGGAGGGGCCAACGTATGAACAGGACGGAGTTTATGGGCAGGCTTTCGGTGCTGCTTTCCGGTTTGCCGGAGGGGGAGAGGAAAGAGGCGCTGCAGTATTATGAGGACTATTTGGATGATGCGGGTGTGGAGAACGAGGAGGAAGTACTTTCGGCACTTGGGACGCCCGAGGAACTGGCGGCATCCATCCGGGAAGGGCTGCGGGGCGGAAGCGAACAGCACGGTGAATTTTCGGAGTCCGGATTTTATGAGAAGCGGGAAAAGGCAGCCAATGAAGTGATGCGCAGGGAGGCCCATTCCCAACAGACAAAATCCCAAAGCGCCGGAAACGGGCAAATGCACGGTCCCAATTACGGGGCGCATCGCATGGGGGATGGCCAAAATGACGGGCGCGCATTGGATAGGAGGTATCGCTTCGGACAAAAGAAAAGCAATTCTGCGCTTTGGATTGCGCTTTTGTGCCTGTTTGCGGCGCCGGTTGCATTTCCGCTGGCGGTTGTGGCTCTGGCCCTGGCTTTGACTGCGGTGATTGTGGTTGCGGTTTTGGGACTCGTAGGCGTGGTGTGTGCAGCGGGCGGGATTGCCGCGCTGATAGCGGCGGCAGCTAAGCTGTTTATGTATCCTGCGGGGGCAGTTTTGGCCATAGGGGTGAGCCTGATGATAATCGGATTCGGTATTTTGTGGACAGTGGGGTTTGGCTGGCTGCTTATGCGGCTGTCCGTATGGGTATTTAGGGGAACGGCAAACGGCATTGGCGGTCTGTTCCGCCGGAGAGGAGGAAATGCGGCATGAAGATGGGAATAAAAGCGGCAGTTACCGTGGCAACGGTGTGTATTGTGTCCGGTGGTATCCTGATGGGAGCCGGCGCGGCGGCAGGAGGCAGACAGCAATGGGAATCCGGGCAGTTTTTTACCCATGTAAACCAGAACGGGGAAAGGGTGGCAGACTGGGAAAGTCTGGAGGCATTGCCGGACCTGGGAGGCATATATGACGGGGAAAAGGAAGAAAAGGGGATAGAAACCCTGAACGGCGATTTTACACACACGTTAGCCTACAAGAGGTTCCCGGAGAAATTAAAAACTTCCATCGGCATTCATATTTTGGAAATCCGGGAAGGCGGGGAAGACGAAATTGTGCTGGAAGGCTTTAACTGCGACCGGATCCAATGCTATATCAAAGACGATACCCTTTATATCAAGGATGTAGGGAAGCAGAAAAAGTACCACAGGGTCAACGACAGACAACTGATTCTCACCGTCCCGGAGGATGTATACTGGGAGAAGGTAGAGATGGATGCGGATCTGGGGGGCGTGGACGCAGAACGCCTGCAGGCAGAGAAGGTGGAACTGGAAGCCAATATGGGATGGATTCAGGTTGGGGAACTGACCGCCGGTAAGCTGGAGATGGAAGCAGACATGGGAAGCGTAGAGGTGGAAGAGGGACAGGTAGGCAGTCTGGATGCTTCCGCAAGCATGGGTTCCGTCATCTTCTCCGGAACGGTGGGGGATGAAATTGAGGCCAATGCGGATATGGGCAATATTCAGATGTATTTGGAGCATAACGAAGAGGATTTTAATTATAAAATCCATGCGGATATGGGGAATATTGATTTGGGAGGGACTTCTTATTCCGGTATGGGTAAGGAAAAGGAGATCCGAAACGGCGCATCCAGAACGATGGAATTGGAATCTTCCATGGGAAATATTGAAATTTGTTTTCAATAGCGTTACAATAAAACAGAAAGAGAGGATAAGAAAAGATGAGTAACAAAAAATTATTGCGTTCCACGACAAACCGGATGGTGTGCGGTGTCTGCGGGGGATTGGGATTGTATACAGGGATAGACCCTACCCTGATCCGCGTGTTGTATGTCATTATCAGCCTGATTGCGGGCGTCGGTGTGGGAGGTTTGATCCTGTATTTTATTTTGGCCGTGATCATTCCGGAAGACGACGGGATTGTGGACTGAAGACAGGCCGCTTGGCCGGGAGGCGAAAAAGCAGACCGGGAATGGGGGAAAACGTTTGGGAAACCTGTTTTTTGCACCCTGGGTAAGGATGCGGGAGGGATACAGGCAGCGGGCCTATTGGCTGAAAAAGTGGGAGATCACATGGAAGAACACCCTGGTCACGGCGGCGATACTGGCCGGTGTGACCGCCGTGGCATGGATGTACCACAGACTATCTGCCGGGACGGTCAATATCATTATGTTTTACACGATTGCCTTGATTTTCATTCCGCGCTTTACGCAAGGGTATGTACCGGGCATTGTGTCCGCCATAGTCAGTGTGGGCTGCGTAAACTATTTGTTTACGGAGCCCTATTTTCAGTTTGATTTCGGGCGCGAGGGATATCCCCTTACTTTTTTTTGCATGATGGTGATTGCGGTGGCGGTCAGCGCGGTTACTTCCTATACCAAGGAACAGTCCCGGATGCTGGCGCAGCAGGAGAAGAAGCTGATGGAGGCGGACAAGGAGAAGATGCGTGCCAATCTTTTGCGTGCCGTTTCCCATGACCTTCGGACTCCCCTGACCGGAATTATAGGGGCCAGCAGTTCCTATCTGGAGAACGGGGAAGTTTTGTCGGAAGAAAAGAAGCGGAATATGGTAGGGCATATCCGGGAGGATGCCAACTGGCTGCTCAACATGGTGGAAAACCTGCTCACCGTCACCCGGATTCAGGAGGGAAACATGCGCGTCAACAAATCAGTGGAGCCTGTGGAGGAGGTTCTTTTGGAGTCCGTGCGCAGGTTCAAAAAGAGAATTCCGGACGCGCAGGCACAGGTCCGGCTGCCGGATGAATTTGTGATGATTCCCATGGATGCCATGCTGATTGAACAGGTACTGATGAATCTGGCGGAGAATGCATATTTTCATGCGGATTCGGGAAAGGATATTGAATTGTACATTGATATCGGCGAAGGCGAGGTTATTTTTTCCGTAAAGGATTACGGGCCGGGGATTGCGCCGGACCGTCTGGAAGCCATTTTTGACGGGGAATCCCAGACAGGCAGCCGGGAATCGGACAGCTACCGGGGGATGGGAATCGGCCTGTCCATCTGCAAGACGATCATTGCCGCCCATGGCGGGCGAATTTGGGCGCAAAACCATGAAAACGGCGCGGTGCTTTCCTTTGCGCTTCCGATGGAATAATGGATGGCAGGAAAACAGGTAGGAATAAAGAGTGATATGAGGTAAGTATGCAGACCAACGGTACGATTCTGATTATCGAAGACGAAAACAATATCAGCGATTTTATTGCGACCAGCCTGCGGGCACAAAAATTCAAGGCGGTCTGTACCAAAACGGCCAGGGAGGGGATGGAACTGGCGGCTTCCCTGTGCCCGGATGTGATTTTGCTGGATTTGGGGCTGCCGGATATGGACGGTATGGAAGTGATACGGAGTGTGCGTGTCTGGTCCATGCTTCCCATTATTGTGATCTCGGCCCGAAGCAGGGAAAAAGAGAAAGTGGAAGCGCTGGATTTGGGTGCGGATGATTATATTACGAAGCCTTTTGGGGTTTCGGAAATGATGGCGCGTATCCGTACGGCGATGCGGCACGGGGCGATTTTGGCTGGAATGGGCGCGCCGTCCGAGGTGTTCGTAACGGGGGGACTCCAAATTGATTTCGGAAAGCGATCCGTAAGGGCCGGCGGCACGGAGGTGCACCTGACGCAGGTGGAGTATAAGATTGTCGCCCTGCTGGCCCGCAACGCCGGGCAGGTGATGACTTACGACGCTATCATTTCCCATGTCTGGGGACCCTACATGGACGATAATAACCGTATCCTGCGGGTAAACATGGCCAATATACGCCGCAAGCTGGAGAAAAACCCTGCAGAACCCCACTATATTCATACCGAGGTAGGCGTTGGCTACCGCATGGAGGCTGAGGAGGAGTAGGAGTAGTAGGAGTAGGGGGTATTATTCACGGGTATGAGAACATGATGCAGGAGTGAGGGGCGTGTTTGGGGCATCTTCCAGCATGTGCAGGAAGTTTTCAAAGCAGACGCCGTCCTTTTCGGGAATTTTTAAGGCATTGGAGGCCTGGATGCAGGTATGGAGAAAGCCGGCCGCCTTTTGGACGGAGGTATAAAAATCCCTTTGGCGGACGGCATCCGCCGCGAGGATGGAGGCGAAAATGTCCCCGGTACCGTGGCGGGAGGGGCCTGCGCTTGGCGTATGGAGGCAGGCGGTTTTGGGCGGCCCGCCGCTTGGGGACTGCTGTGAGATAAAATTGAGAAAGCTTTCGGGCCCGCCGTCACCAAAACTGCCCTGCAGTCCGGTGACGGCGATTTTTTTGGGCCCCATGGCATGCAGGGATGCACAAAGCTTTTGCAGGTCGTCCGCCTCCCATAGGTTTGCGTCCCGGTAGGGTGTTTGGGTAAGCAGGCAGGCTTCCGTCAGGTTAGGGGTGACAATGTCTGCCAGCGCCACAAGGTCTTTGAGCGCCCTGCAGTGGGCAGGAGTGACCGTTTTGTAGGTTTTGCCGTGGTCGCCCATCACGGGATCTATGACAACGATGGGGCAGCCTTTTTTTCTCTGCTCCAAAATGAAGGAGGCGATGGGCAAAACCTGTCCTTCCTGCCCTAAAAATCCGCAGTAGATGCCGTCAAAGGCAATGCCCAGCCGGGTCCATTGGGCCAGATACTCCTCAAGCTGCTCGGTGAAATCCATGCCGAAGTGGGAGGAAAAGCCGGTATGGTTGGAAAAGATGGCAGTGGGAACCGGACAGGCCTGCACCCGCATGGCGCTGATGATGGGCAGCGCCTCCGTCATGGAGCAGCGCCCGTATCCTGCAAAGCTGTTGATGACGGCAATTTTTGGGGGGATTTGGTACTTCATGACTGCTTTTTTCCTCCGATGGTGAAGAAAAGGCCGGATTTCTTCAGGGCGGGAAGCAGCGCCAGATATACCAAAACCGCTACGATAGTGGAGGTGGCGGCGTTGATGCCGGTGGAGGCGATGTTCCAGGCCAGCGTGATTTCGGCGGCAGGCTTTCCGATGATGTAGAGTTTATAAAAATAGCCGACCAAAGGATCAAAGACGACGTTGAAAAGCAGGCCGCATACGGCTGCGCCGGTGACCCATTTGGCAATTTCCCTGCGGTCGGTTTTGTGCGTGATGCGGCCGAGGTTGTGGGCCACAAAGCCGGTGATCAGGCCGATGCAGAGTTTGAGCAGGAAGGTTTTGGGCGCATAGATGACGTAGATGGGATCCAAAAGGTCGCCGATGGTCATGCCCAGCGCGCCTCCGATACCGCCCAAGGGCCCCCCCAGGATCAGGGCGCCCAGCACGCAGACGGCGTTACCCAAATGGATGGAGGTGGCGTCCCCGCCCGGAAGCGGGATTTTGAACTGTAAAAAAGTAAAGACCACATAAGAAAGTGCGGCAAATACGCCTGTCATGACTAGTTTTTGCATTTTTTCATTTTTCATCATTTTCCCCATTTCTGTGCGGCCTCTTCCTTTACCGGTTATGCCTGTGCCAAAAGACGGGATTTTATGTAAGCCGCACAGGTACATAAAACCCGGCGTGCCGCCTGCATGGGTACGGGCCCTTTAAGAGCGGCATCGCTTGTTATCTAAGTATACACAAAAGTGGCATGATAAAAAGTGCCATTTTATGTTATTTTAAGCAGTCCAGATGGGGGAGCGGGGAAAGAAAGGGAACCGGCAATAAAATGGCGTATTTTTTTACGGTTCCGCCTGCAGCCGGGAAATCACGTATTTGCCGGAAGGGGTCAGCTGTTGGGGGGTCCAGCCGGACAGGACGGTGGTCTTGTCTGAGATGAAAGAATAGCTTTCATTTTTGTTGGATAGGGCCCAATTGACCCAGCTGATCTCCTGTTCCCCCAAAAAGTCCATAAAAGCATCCAAATCCTGCGTATCCTTTTCCAGGGTCTGGCTTTCGGCTTTATACCCCCATTCGCTGACAAACACCGGGATGCCATGGTGCAGCGCCCGGGTGATTTGGCTGCGGGCATAGCGGCAGTCGGATACGTCGGAGTAGTAATGATAGGTATACATCACGTTATCATAGGGAAGGGGGCTTTCGATCACATCCTCCAAGGTCGTGCAGAATTTTGGGGTTCCCACCAAAATGACTGCGCCGGGGGCGTATGTTTGGATCACCGGTATCACTTCCAGGGCATATTTTTGGATATCCTCATAGGTCGTTTCGCCGTTTGGCTCATTGCATATCTCATACAGGATAGCGTCGTTTGGGCCGTATCGCTGTGCGACATCCGCAAAAAACTCCTTTGCCTTGTCCATATGCCTTAGCGGGTTTTCATCCTGCAGCACATGCCAGTCCACGATGACGTACAGGTCTGCGGCCAAAGCGTTTTCGATTGCGGCATATAAAAGCTTCCGATTGAGTTTTGGTTCCTCCAAATAGCCGTCATTCTGTACCGTATACACGGCAAGACGGACCACGTTTGCCCCGTAATTTTGCAGGGTACGAAACGCCGCATAGTTGGTATATTCCGGAAACCATGTCAGCCCGTGGCTGCTCATTCCGCGCAAAACAACGGCGGTATTGTCCTGTGCGCACAGCTTGGTTCCCTGCACGGATAATTTCCCGTGACTGGATACCCCGTTTCCCTGCCCCAGGGCGGCTCCTTTTGCCGCGCAGGCCATGGCGCATAGCAGCAGGGTAGGGAGGGCCAGCAAAAAGATTGCCTTACGCCGGGATTTGGTCTTTCTCATATGCAGGTTCCCCCCTCCTTAAAATTTTTTGTAAAGCGTGCCGTAAATCCGGACTGCCTGCCATGGATTCCCAGTTGGTTACGAGATAGAGATTTTCGCGTTCTGTGTGTTCCAAATCCTTTTCCAACTGCAAAATGACGGCAGGGGCAAACCGGAGTTGAAAGCAATCCTTACATCCCGGGCCCATGGCCGTTATGTACTGATAGTTGAAATCCAATACTGTTACCGGCTCCCCCGCTGTGGTCTGCAGGTCGCAGGACAGCAAAATGCGGGGCAGCCGCCGGTTGGCAGATTGCGCAATGGACGCCTTCTTTTTCGTAAATATGGATAAATCCTTCCATGCAGTGGTCCGGATTGCGGTTGCCAAGGAGGGCTCCCGGTCGTATACGATTTGCAGGTATTCCAGATAATCCTGATTTTCCTTTGGTACGAGTTGTACGCTGTATTTCCACAGGCTCCCCCGCTGTTCCACATGTACCACTTTGCCGTAGACGGTTGCGCGCAGCTTTGGGTCACGCACGGTAAAGGCGGTCGCAGACGCAAATGGGATATATTCCGGGAAATCCAGCAGGAATGAGAAGCCGTTTTCCGATATATCGCAGGTCAGCGCTTCCGTTTGCTGCCCGCCTGTAGAAAAACAGACAGGGATTTGGGCATTATACCGCTGCGCGCTCCGGAAATTGACCCGCCCTGTCATAAAGAGCACGGACATGAGCAGGAAATAGCCGTTCATGGACAGCCAGTATAAAACCGCAATGCTTCCGGGGCTGCGGTAGCGGATCATGTCCCGGGCGCATACGAAGATTCCGGGCACAACGGCTGCCAGAAGAACCAGATGGGGGAGCGCATACCAAAACCGGGCGCTTTTTCCCGGGATATTTTCCTTGTTGGTTACGGCAAATTTGCGCATGCGCATGCCAAGGGTTTCCAACAGAATGGGCAGGATCATATAAGGACATATGATGGTGTCCACAATGTTGCTCCAACGCTGGTTGCGGGTTTTTCCCGAGAGCAGCTTGAGCGTATGGTTGTAGATCAGGTAGGACGGGAGCCAAATGCATAAAAGTTCCGGCAGGGAGCAGCGCACGATCGGGATGCCGAACAGCGTATACAGAATCGGAGCCAGTATGTAGATAAAGCGGCGGATGAAAGTCCACCAGTAAAACAGGCAGCTTACATAACTGAGCTTAGACGAAAGAGGCAGCTTACTGGTCCAGAATTTCAGGCTGCGCACGGTCTGCACACAGCCGCGTCCCCACCGCTGCCGCTGTTTGAGCAGTCCGGTAAAGTCGGTTGGCGCAAGTCCTAAAGCTAACACAGTGTCGATGGCGAGGGTGGTGTATCCGGCCGCCTGTATGTCGATTCCCGTTGCGAAGTCCTCGGTGACGGTTCCCGTCCGGATTCCCCCTACCTCCATGAGGGCCTCCCGGGCGATCACCGTGTTGGAACCGGCGTAAATGGCGGAGTTACTGGCATTGCGGCCCACATTGACTTCCCGGAAGAAATAATCCTGCTCGTTTGGAATGTTGGTTTCCGCAAAAAAATTAAATTGAAACAGATCCGGATTGTAAAAGCTTTGGGGCGTCTGCACAAATCCTATCCTGTAGCCCTCGTCAATTTCTTCCTGCGACCGCATCCGCCAGTGCCCGTCTTCTTCCAGCATTTTGGGCAGGAAGAAATAGGGGACGGTTTTTAAGAGGAATTCCCGGCGGGGAATCATGTCGGCGTCCAGTGTTACGACGAGGGGGGAATGGGTTTTTCCCAGGGCATTATTTAGGTTTCCGGCTTTTGCGTATTTGTTTTCGGACAGACAGTCCAGCATTGTTTCCGGCAAGGCGGTTATATTTATTGACAACAGGCAGTC
>CARDPF010000114.1 GCA_948960675.1 uncultured Eisenbergiella sp. | reverse complement strand
CTTCCGATCTTAGAGGGGCTTTATAAGATGATAGAGGAAGTCGATCAGGCTATGCCGACCGGTAATATTATTGATGTGAAGGCTTAGGAACGAGGTTTCCTGCATGATAAAAGAGGCTGCCGTCTGTTTGGGCAGCCTCTCTATAATAACAGGAAGCGTTGTTTATTCTTTTTGGTTTTTCATTCTGATCATGGCTTCCTTGCGGAACAGGAAAGCGCGCATCTGGCTCTCAAAATTTTCGGAGAAATTTTCGTATTTACAGCCGTAGCCGTATTGGCCGTTTTCCAAAACGTCTTCCTTGAGGTTTACCGCCTGTGGGGCAATCATCAATTCCTGACGGTGGAAACGAATGACAAAATGCGTGGAAGGAGGAAGCCGGTTTTCGGTAACGATGTAAATTCCGTTGGCCGACAGATTACGTGTGACGCCGTTGACGTTTTTGTTACGCTTGGTCTGTGGATCAACGTAGGTGAGTTTGACCGGGATGGAGAGGGTGAGCCTGAAATCGGCCCGGCGGTTTGGTCTGCTGGTTTCAGCCATATCGTAAAACCTCCTGCAAAAAATATCATCCGTAAATATAGATATAGAAATGTATAACTATTTATATATCGGCATAAGAAAGAAAAAATTAAGAAGGCAGACTGGAAAAATTGTTGGGGTTTGGGGGTGGCAATATGAAAGTGGAAGCTACAGGTTATGGGAGGCAGGCAGCATGGCCTGTGACGGAAGGGGATGCCGTTGGAAAGGCGGCCAATGCCCAGACAGAGGAAGCAAAAAAAGGGCGGTGGGACAGCTTTGTGCCCACGGAAAAGTTGGACGGCGCCCAAAAAGTCTGGAAAGAGATTTGCAGCAGCCACCCTGGCATACAGTTTATGCTGTATGAAGGGGAGGTGGATCCTGCGGCGGTGGAACAGCTTGCCAGGGAATGCGGGAAGGGCGGATTTATTGTGCTTTCCCGGGATTTTCTTGACTGGATGTCCGAGGGGGAAAAATCGTGGCAGCAGGGGATGGGAATGATTGCGGACGCAAAGGCGCAGATCAACCGTTCCCTTTTGGCCGGTACCGACGGGGCGGGAGTGGTTTTAGCCGCTAATGGGGAATCGTTGGAGTGGACGATGGAGATGCCTGCTTTGGCAAAGGAGCCGGGGGTTTTTGGCGGTAAGGAGAATGGGGCGGACGGCCAGGATTCCCTGATGAGCAAAGAAGAGCGGGAACTGGAAGGCGTGCGCAAGATGCTGGAAAAGATGAACGAGGCGAAAAAGGAGCCGTTGATCAAGATTAAAAAGAGAATCAATTATAGTATGGGCAGGGACATGTCAAAGTTGTGCAGGGCATCCCAAGACCGGTCGATCCGTTCCTTTATTTCGGGCGTATATGCCAGAAGGGCGCAGATCGGCAGTAACCGCAGCTATGATAAGAAGGAACGTTCTGCGGCGGTTGCCCAAATGGATTATGTCATCCGCTGCGCCAGGACAAAGATCCGGCAGGTGAAGGAAGAAGGGGAAATGAAGGCGCGGGCGGAGAAGCTTCGGAAAGCCAAAGAGGAAAAGAAACGCCTGCAGGTGGAACGGGAACTCAAAGACAGGCAGATCAAGAGAAGGGCCAAGGAGCATGCGCGGATTTTTGCGGAACTGCCGGATCTTCCGGGACTGCGCAACAGGGAAGAACAACGGGAGGCAGTGCAGCAGTTCAACCAAATCGCGCAGGCGGCAGGGGTATCCGGAGCGGGAGAGGCGGCAGCCGGTGCGGCGGCCGCCCCCGGAATTGCAACCATGGCAGGAAGCGCTACAGGCGCGGCGCAAGCCGCAGCGGAAACGGTTTGTGTACAAACATTTGGAATGTGACGGCTTTGGTGTGGTGGCGCGCTGCAATGGCGTATGCCAGTTTGCTTTAAAATGAAAAAAAATGCAAGAAAAGTTAATATTTCTATTGATATTTTGGGAATTATCCTGTAGAATATACAGAAAATTTATATTTATGTATGGATACAACGGATAATTCCCGGTTTTTACGCAGCATGTGCGCTCGAATCATGACGTTGCGCACCTGCTGCGTTTTTGTGTGGAAGGCAGCCGGCGGCGGTAATATGGTTTGGCCAGGGGTGCAGCGGTTGCTGCGAGTCTTCCATGGAGGGTACAGAGCGGAGGCGATACAGGGTGGAGCAGCTGGCATTTGGGGAAATTTTGGAGGCGGAGAAACGTATCCGCCCGTTTTTGCGGGAAACCCCTTTGGAAAAATCCATTTATTTAAGCGGCGGCGGGCGGAACGTTTTTTTGAAGCTGGAGTGCCAGCAGCCTGTCAGGGCGTTTAAAATAAGGGGGGCGTTAAACAAGATTCTGTCGCTGCCCAAGGAAGCGCAAAAGGAAGGGGTTGCGGCGGTGTCCTCCGGCAACCATGGGATTGCCGTGGCTTATGTGTCCAGGCTTTTGGGAATGAAACCGGCGACGGTTATCGTTCCGGTAAACACGCCCGACAGTAAGATTGAGAAAATCCGGTATTACGGCGCACAGGTTCTTTTGATGGGGGACTGTTTTGATGAGGCGGAGGCGCTGGGGATGGCATACATACGGGAGAAAGGCTACCGTTTTATTGACGGCTGGGATAAGGATCGGATGGTCTATGCCGGGCAGGGAACCGTGGGGCTGGAAATCATGCGGCAGAATCCCCAGATTGATATGATTCTGGCTCCGGTTGGCGGGGGCGGGCTCTGTACCTCAACCGCGACGGCAGCCAAGGGCATACGGCCTAACGTGCGGGTGGGCGCCGTCTATTCGGAGGCTTGCAGGGCATGGGAGGCTTCCGTGCGTGACGGGAGGGCATACCATGCATTTCCGGGCAAAGATTCCATCTGTGAGGCGATGGTGGGGGGGATCGGGGAATTGTCCTATGCGATGCATGACAGGGTGGACGATGGGTTCGCCGTGAAGGAGGAAAACATCCGCAAGGCGATGCTCCATGCCGTTGCAAGGGAAAAGATTGTGGCGGAAGCTGCAGGGGCAGCGCCGATTGCGGCGCTATTGCAGTATGGGGAGCGGATTTTGGGGAAAAACATTGCGCTCATTATCAGCGGGGGCAACGCGGACAACCGGATTTTGGCGGAGGAATTTGCAAAAACACTGGGATAAAAGCGGGGAAGCCTGTTTTTATATAAAAAAGATTGAAAATTGAAATTTTCAATCGCGGGATTTGTGTCTGCGCGCTGCTTGCCACAAACTCGTAAGCCATGCATGGCTTTGCGCAACAAAGCAGCGCAGAAATGGAGAAGAAAATGAAAAAAGGTTGTAAGAAGTTTGTAGCGTCGCTTTTGGCGGCGGCAATGGCTGCCTGCATGGCGGCGTGCGGGAACGGCAGCGGGGCGGCATCCGATAAGCTGGTACTGGGCACGTCGGCGGATTACCCGCCATTTGAGTTTATCGTGCTTGACGACAACGGAAACCAGCAGTATGCCGGTATTGATGTTTCCGTGGCCAAAAAGCTGGCGGAGGACATGGGCAAGGAACTGGAAGTGGTCAACATGAGTTTTGATAACCTGATGCTTTCTTTGCAAAAGGGGGAAATCGACATGGTGATCGCGGCAGTGGAAGTGAGCGAGGAGCGCGCAAAAGTTGCGGATTTTTCAGATCCCTACTATACGGATTATCCGCCCATGGTACTGGTCAAGGCAGATAAGCAGGGGGAATACACCTCTTTTGAAGCGCTGGCGGGAAAAACGGTGGGCGCGCAGACCGGAACCACAAAAGCGGATATCGTAACCAACGATATGAGCGGTTCCACCCTGTTGGCGCTTTCCAGCGTGATGGATTTGGTGAATAACCTCGAATATGATAAATGTGACGCGATTGTGCTGGACGGTGCGGTGGCGATGCAGTATGCGGATACCAATGACAATCTGGTAATTGCGGATATCTCCCTGGGCGATCCGGCTCCTTATGTGGTTTCCGTGCAGAAGGGGGATCCCAAGGGGCTTTTGGGTTCCTTCAACAAAACCATTGCGGCGGCGCTTGCGGACGGATCTGTGGACAAATGGATTGAGGAAGCGGATGCGCTCAGCGATGAGGCGGTAGAAGCCGAATAATATGGTAAAGGGATAGGAGCAGGGTATGTCTACGACGAGTTTTTTCAATTTTTCTTTTTTACCCAAATACGGAACGATGTTTGTGCAGGGAATCGAGTATACCCTGCTCCTTTCCGTTTTTGCGGTTTTGCTGGCCATTCTGCCGGCGATGCTGCTGGCCATTTTGCGGCTGAGTAAAAATAAGGTGGTCCGGTTTTTGTCAGGGCTTTATATTGATGTGTTCCGGGCAACGCCGCTTTTGGTACAGATTTCCCTGATCTATTTTGGGCTTTTTAATTTCATTAAACTGCCTTCGGTGTATTTGTTCGGTTTTATCAACATTGCCATGTTCGTGCCGGGGGTGGTGGCGCTTTCCCTGAACAGCGCAGCGTATGTGGCGGAGATTTTCAGGGCCGGTATTTTGGCGGTGGACATCGGGCAGACGGAAGCCGCCCGCAGCCTGGGGCTTTCGTCCGCTGCGGCAATGACGAAGGTGGTGCTGCCGCAGGCGGTGAAAAACGTGCTTCCCGCCCTTGCCAATGAGATTATCACCATGGTGAAGGAATCTTCCATCTGCTCCACGCTGGGCATGATGGAACTGATGTGGGCGGCCAAAACCGTTGCGGCGACCACTTATATCACACTGGGGCCTTATGTGGTGGCGGCCCTGATTTACTTTTGCATCAACTATCCGGCGAGCAAGATTATAGAGGCCATCGAGAGGAGGATGAGACGTGGCGACCAAAGATAAGCTGATTGTGGTCAGAAATCTGGTGAAAGAGTTTAACGGGGGCACTGTCAAGGCACTGGACCACTGCAATCTGGATATTGCCAGGGGGGAAGTGGTTGCCATTATAGGGCCTTCCGGTTCCGGAAAGTCCACTTTTCTGCGGAGCCTGAATCTTTTGGAGAGTCCAACGGAGGGGGAAATCTGCTTCGAGGGCGTCAATTTGGCGGATAAAAAAGTGGACATTGATTTGCACCGCCGCAGGATGGGGATGGTTTTTCAGCATTTTAACCTGTTTCCCCATAAGACGGTGCTGGAAAACATTACGATGGCGCCTATCCATTTAGGGCTTGCGACTAAGCAGGAGGCGGAAAAGAAGGCGGACGAACTGCTTTCCAGAATCGGGCTTTTGGAAAAGCGGGACGAATACCCCAACCGCCTTTCCGGCGGGCAAAAGCAGAGAATCGCCATTGTCCGGGCACTGGCGATGGAGCCGGATGTGATGCTTTTTGACGAGCCGACTTCGGCGCTGGATCCGGAGATGGTGGGAGAAGTTTTGGACATGATCCGCGACCTTGCAAAATCGGGCATGACGATGGTGATCGTCACCCATGAAATGGGGTTTGCCAGGGAAGTGGCGAGCCGGGTGATTTTTATGGCGGACGGGCAGATCCGGGAGGACGCGCCGCCAAAGGAATTGTTTGAAAATCCCAAAGACGACCGTCTGAAAGATTTTCTGTCAAAGGTTCTTTGAGTTTGGAGGAAGTTACCATGATACTGCGTGTTTCGGACAAAAAAGGCGTGCGCATTGCGGACGGCATGATCGGCCTTTTTTTCGAGGATATCAATTATGCGGCCGATGGCGGCCTGTATGCGGAACTGCTGGAGAACCGGTCTTTTGAAGCCTTGGATTGTTACGGGCAAAAGGGTGATTATTATACGAAAAAGGACTGCGGTTACGGATGGAAAGTGACAACAGAGTGTGGAAGGGGAAAAGCAGAGTATGTCAGCGGCAGTCCGGTGAGCCGCGTCAATCCGCATTATTTGCGTTTTACGGCGTTTGCGGCCGGGCAGGGGTTTTCCAACCAGGCATACCGGGGCCTGTATCTGGAAAAAGAAAAATCCTACCGGGTTTCATTTTATGCAAGGATGGCGGACTATGAAGGGGATTTACAGGTGTCGGTGCAAAAGGACGGCAGTTGCCTGACGGCACAAAAGGTGGCCTGTATCCATGAGGGAAAGGATTGTCTGCACAAATGGAACCGTTATGAAGCGATGCTTTCCCCGGATGCAGATGTGGAAGGCGGTTTGTTTGTGATTGCCCTTGACCGGCCCGGAACGGTGGAGTTTGACCTGGTTTCCATGATGCCTGCGGATGCGGTGGCAGGGGTATTTCGGCGGGATTTGTTTACACTTTTAAAAGATTTGCACCCCGGATTTTTGCGTTTCCCGGGAGGCTGTATCATAGAGGGTAACACGCTGGAGAACCGTTACCGCTGGAAGGAGAGCGTTGGCAGGATAGAGGACCGTAAAGTCAATTTCAACCGCTGGGCCGTGCATGAGACGAAAGAAAAGGATGGGTGGCATTCCGTTTATGCCCATTACAACCAGACGCTTGGGCTTGGTTATTACGAATATTTTCTGCTGTGTGAGATGATCGGGGCCAAACCGCTTCCGGTTTTGAGCGTGGGACTTGCCTGTCAGTACCAGTCTTATGAATTGGTGGAATTGGAGGAGCCTGCCTTTTTGGAATTTTTGCAGGATGCATTGGATTTGATAGAGTTTGCAAATGGCGGACAAGATACGCGCTGGGGCGGCCTGCGTGCCCGGATGGGACATAAAGAGCCCTTTGGGCTGACGATGCTGGGGATCGGAAACGAACAATGGGAGACGAAAGAAGGGCGCTTTTTTGCACGGTATCAGGCGTTTGAGCATGCCATTCATGAAAAGTACCCGGATATGCAGCTGATCGGTTCCGCAGGACCGGACATTACGTCAAAGCACTATGCGCAGGCATGGGACTTTTACAGGAAGCAGGCCCGGGAAAACGGGGCTTTCTGCTATGCGGTGGATGAACATTATTATGTGAAGCCGGAGTGGTTTTTGGCCCATACGGATTTTTATGATGCCTATCCCAGGGATGTGAAGGTGTTTTCGGGGGAATATGCGGCCCATCCGGTTAGCGGCATGAATAAGCCTGAGGCAAATACCCTGGGAGGGGCGCTGGCGGAGGCGGCGTTTTTGACCGGTGTGGAACGGAATGCGGATGTGGTGGTGCTGGCATCCTATGCCCCTTTGTTTGCAAGGGCGGGATTTGCGCAGTGGTCGCCGGACATGATCTGGTTTGACGAAAAGCGGGCGTACGGGACGCCCAGTTATTATGTACAGAAAATGTACGGGGAAAATATGGGAACCGTCACGGTTCCCATGGACGGACAGGAAAAGGAATTGCGGGAACAGGGGATTTATGTTAACCTGAGTCTGGAAGAGCGTACAGGGGAACTGATTGTGAAAGCAGTGAACTATAATGATGAAGAAAAGCCGCTTACGCCAGCCCTTTCCGGGGAGCGGGAAGTATGTGGCCCTGTGACTTTACAGGTTTTGGCCGGGGAAAAGGACGCGTACAATACCGTCGAAAACCCGGACGCAGTCACGCCCCAAAAGAAAGAGACCGGTTATACCGGCGCGTTGGTTCTGCCGCCCATGAGCTTTACGGTGGCAAGGATTCCATTGGCGTAAAACGGATGCCTCGTTACTATTCACGGCCCAGGGGCCGCTCATAGTAACATGCCTCCCCCTTGCCGGACGGGCAATTTCTCTCTGTGGCTTGACAGGGAGCGGATTTTTATTTATGATGGGGAAGTAAGAATGTATTGCGGTTTGGGGGAGGACATGCAGGGGCACAAAGGTAACGAGAACAAGGCGATCACGATTTATGACATTGCGAAGGAAGCGGGGGTTTCGGCTGCTACGGTATCCAGGGTGTTGACCAACAGCGCAGGGGTCCGGGCGGAGAAGCGCAAGAAGGTGATGGCCTTGGTGAAAAAATACAATTTTAAACCAAATGCGCTGGCCAAAGGGCTGTCGAAGACGCAAAGCCGTATGATCGGTATTCTGGCGGCCGATATCCGTAATCCTTATTATGCGGAACTTTTCGTATCCTGTGAGCAGGCCGCCAGCGAAGCAGGATACAATGTACTGCTTGCCAACACGCTGGGGGATGCACGGCGGGAAGAAATGGTATTGCAGATGCTTTTAAGCCAGCGTGCGGAGGCCATTATCCAGATCGGGGGCAGTGTGGATGACCGTTTTCCGGATGGGAACTATGTGGAGAGGATCAATCAGATTGCGGCCACCATACCTGTGGTTCTCGCGGGAAAGCTGTCCGGGACGCAGTGCCACAGCGTGTGCATCGACAGCAGATGGACGATGGAGATTTTGATGGAGCATCTTTTGTCGCTGGGACACCGCAGGATTGCCATGCTGGGCGGCAGGATGGATGTGCTTTCGACCTGGGAAAAGTGTGAGCGGTATAAACAGATTTTGGAGGAGCACCAAATTCCGTTTGATCCGGAACTGATGCCGGGGGACGGCACATACAACGAGGTGGGCGGCTACAGGCTGATGAACCGGATTTTCGATCAGGGGCTGGAATTTTCGGCTGTGATAGCGGTGAACGATTTTACGGCGGCCGGGGTGATGCGCAGTATTGTGGAACACGGTTTTTGTATTCCGCAGGATATTTCGGTGGTCAGCTACGATAACACGTACATGGCGGAGGTTTCGATGCCCAGGCTTACCAGTATTGATTACGGTTACAAGGAATTTGGAAGAATGCTGGTGGAAACGGCGGTGAAAGCCATCGAAGGGCAGGAGGGGGAACGCCTGAAGGTTGTCAAGGCAAAACTGGCGGTGCGGGAGAGCAGCGGACCGGCGCGCTGACCATAACGGTTTGTGCGGCAGAGCCGGCAGGACGGAATATGGAAGAGTTATCGAATGTAAAGAGCAAGCTTTTGGCGGAACAGACAGAGGAACGGCTGCTTTGCTATATCCGCAAAAAGCCCGTGGCAGTGGGGGAAAAGCTGCCTAACGAGTTTAAGCTGGGCGAAATGTTTGGTGTGGGCAGGAGTACGGTGCGGGAGGCGGTAAAGTCCCTCGTCATCAAGGGCATTTTGGAGATCCGGAGGGGGTCGGGCACTTATGTGGTCAGCATGGTGGCAGACCGGGAGGATCCGCTGGGAGTCAGGAACGTGGAGGACAAAATATCCATGGCGTTGGACCTGGTGGAGGTACGCCTGCTGCTGGAACCGGGTATCGCGGAGATGGCCGCGATCCGCGCCACGCCGGAGGATGTGGGCAGACTGCGGGGATTTTGCGGTGAAGTGGAGGATAAAATCGCGAGAGGGGAAGATTATATTCCGGACGATATTGCATTTCATACCGGTATTGCC
>CARDPF010000113.1 GCA_948960675.1 uncultured Eisenbergiella sp. | reverse complement strand
GCCTGTAATTCGTCCTGGCCTGCCGTTCCAACGCTTCATCCTGAAATTTTTTTATAATCTGTGAAAACTGTATATCATTTAAGTAATAACCGTCTTTCGTTATTTTGTCCCCGTCCAGATGGGAGACCAGGGAATAATCGCATTGATAGGGCTGCACGTCCAGGCGGTTGCAGTCTATCAGGTAATTGAGGACTTTCAGGTTTGCCAGCGTGCCGAACAGCGGTTCAAATTTTTCAGGATGCGCATCCATTTCCTCTACCAGACTGCGGTTCACCGTGTAATAAGAGCCCTCCACAATAACGGCTGACAGGATGGAATCCACATAAACCCAGAGGGGCGCCACGGTATAATCCCCCAGGTGAAACCCCTCTACCCGCAAACTTTTGTAACGCATGTCAATCCCCTGTACCGCAAGCCAATACCGGGTTATTTTTTCCTCTTTATTCCTGTATTCGACAGAAAGCCATTTTCCTTCGTGAACCGCCTTGAAAATACTCTGGACAATCAAATTTTGGGGCATCTTCATTTCCCCGCTTCCAACTTTTTAAACAGCCTTCCCAATACCACGACCGCCGTCGCCGCAAGAATGATTTCCGCCGTAAACTGCGCATACGCCAATCCGTACATCGGAAATAAGGCATTCAAAATGAATAGGGCCGGAATTTCCAAGACAATTTTGCGCATGACGGCAAACGCCAGCGCATTTTTCCCAAGGCCCACCGCCTGAAACACACCCACCGCTAAAAAATCGACGCACAGCAGCGGCATTCCCAGACAAAAGCCCCGCAAAAACCTGGTTCCGTAGGCAATGATCGTGGGATTTTTCATGAACATGGAAACCAGCCCGCCAGCCCCCGCATAATAGCCGACAGCAACCAGCACGGTAAAGCCGATACTGATTTTTGCCGTAAAATAGACCGTGTCCTTCATTCTCCTGTGGTTTTTGCTGGAATAATTGTAGCTGACCAGAGGCATGATGCCCTGCGATACGCCCAGCGCAACCTGCATGGGAATCATGTTGATCTTTTGGGCAATCCCCATGGCTGCCACGGCATCCGCCCCGAACGAAGACATAAAATTATTCAAAAGGGTCATGCTCGTCACATTCAGAAGGTTCTGGATGGATGCCGGAATCCCTACGCCGCACACTCCCAGTACCACATCCTTTTGCAGGCAAAATTTCTTTGGATGGATGCAGACATAAGTATTTTTTCTTTTGATCCAAAGCAAAACCAGAAAATAGGCGCACGCCACGCAATTGGATAAAAACGTCGCAAGTCCGGCGCCGGCCGCCCCCATTCCAAGCCCCCAGGGTAAAATAAAAACCGGATCCAGCACCATATTGAGCAGACAGCCGCTCATGGTCCCGATGCTGGCGTGCAGGGCCGCCCCTTCGGAACGGACCATATAGGCAAATACCACATTCAAAATAGCCGGAACCGCGCCGCAGCTGACCGTCCAGAACATGTAGCTGCCGGTAGCCTCCGCAGTCATGGCGTCCGTACCCAGAATCCGTAAAAGCTGCTGCCCAAAAACCGTACAACCCACCGAAAAAAGGATTCCACATAGGAGCGCACAGTAAAACCCGAACGCCGAACTTTTGTACACGGTATCGTAATCTTTTCTTCCCAGCGCCCGGCTCATCATGCTCGAACTGCCCACGCCAAACAGATTGTTCACCGCATTAAACGCCAAAAGCAGCGGCGCAGCCAGCGTAACCGCCGCATTCTGCACCGGATCATTGACCATCCCCACAAAATAAGTGTCCGCAAGATTATACAATACCATTACCAGAGAACTCAAAATCGTGGGAACCGCCAGCTTCGCCACCGCCCTCGGAATCGGCATACTCTCAAACAAAGTCGTCTTCTCTACACTATTCATTGTTTCCATCCCCTGCATGCCTGTAATGACCGTGCGTATGAATCCGCTGTTATTCTTTTATGATAGGCCCTACCTGTGCCATCAGGTTGTCGATATCTTCAAACATGGCGCTCTTGGTGGTTCCCAAGCGGCTTGCGCGGCCTATATGCCTGACGACCTCCTGGTACTGCTCTTTAATCTTGTCAAAAAAACCGCACAGGACATCCAATGCTGTCCTGGAATCCCCGATCACCTGTGTAATCTGCGTATGTACCGATGTGGCTCCCTCGGCTGCCTGGGTAATCTTATCAAACATCTCGTACGTTTCCTGTACTTTATCAAGGCTCTGTCCCAATGCCTGCTTGGAGGAGCCAATGCTTTCACTCAGCTTTTCCGTTCCCTGCTCTACATCCTTTAACCCGGAATCAACCTGTGTGGCCAAATCCTTGATCTGATCCGCCAGCCGTTTCACCTCCACGGCCACCACAGCAAATCCCCTTCCCTTTTCCCCCGCCCTTGCGGCCTCAATGGAAGCATTGATGGCAAGAATATTGGTCTGGTCAGCAATGGACACAATGCTGCTCATCCTTTGTTTAATCTGCTCCACGGATTCCTGCAGGGCTGCAAACGTATCCCCCATCTGTTCAAAATGACTTTCCACCTGCCGGGAACTGTTTTTTAAAACCTCCACCTCATTCTGCGCCTGCCCCACGGATTTATCAATCTCATCCCGGACCGTCACAAACTGCTCCGAAGCCTCGTTCACACTGGAAAAGTTCTCCCCCATGTCCTCCAGCTTCCTCTGGAACTGCTCCGCTTCCCCGAGGACTTGGTCAAACGAACTCCCCACCATGCCCAGTTCCTGCAAAGACTGCACCTCTTTATTTACCAAATCCGTATGATACTGCTTTAAGCTGTCCATGACATAAAGCACCGGATATAAATCTTTTACTTTGCCCTGGCTTTTCTTCTCTTCCTGTCGATCTGTTTTCCGAAACAGCATGATTCCTTCTCCTTATTCAAACACAACACAAGTCATGGATTGATTGACAAACTGATTGTTGTAATGTTCCCCGTATCCCACAAGCCCCGCATGGTTGCCAAGGGCTTTCATTTCTTTTAAGTAGTCCTGCATGTACCCGTTTTCGCTAAACAGCTTATAGCGGAACAGGCAATTTACGGAAAACACTGCAGAACGCCGGGGGAAATCCTGACAGATTTTTTGGATGGTTTCCTGCACCACCGCCCTGTAATCCCCCAATTCCAACAATACCAGCACGTCGGAATCATTCACCTGCCGGAAACAGGCCAGCGCGTTCCCGCTCACCTCTTTGATGGAAATAATGCAAGTGTCATCCCCGTTAATTTTGCCGAAAGGATTCTGGAACGTCTGCGTAAGAATCTCCCTCTCCGTCACATGAAGGATATCCTGATACACCTGCTTGGCCGGTTTCCCGTTCAACGCCCCCAAAATATACCTGTCCCTGTCCGTGTTGGACGCGATAAACCGGTAATCCCCCATCTTATGGTAAATGTTTTCCTTATAAGTCTTCACCCTGCCGTTATGATTCTTCACCAGGGCATACGCAACCGCATCCCCATAAACCCTGCCGTTTGCGGAGATCTTTCCCCCATCGCCGGTTCCCCCCACCAGGGAAACGTCACGCTGCCGCAACGCCGTATGCATGGTGGTCAGCACACAGGCATCATTACCGGAACAAAAATCAATACAAACCGTGTCCCCATGGGAGGCGTTAACCTTCCTCATATCTTCCTCCAGCCTCTTGATATACTTGACCGGCATGACCGACACTTGCTCCAATACGTTGGCAGCCGCACTGATTCCGTCCAAAAAAGCCACCACTCCAACGCCGCTTTCCGCAACCCTGGTATCATAACACATTCCAATGCACCCGATGCTTGGCACCTGCGGATACATTTCTTCCAGCTGCTTTACATGTTCCTCAAACATACTGCCGTTTGACATCAACAGAATCAATTGCGGGTTGGAAAGCCCACGAACCGCTTCCCGCAAATCCCCGCGCTGGCTCATTCCGAAAAATTGTTTCACTCCGACATTCCTCTCTTCCCTGTTCGCGCCCCTAAGGACAACTGATATTCTGGCAACTGCTATTATAATGGATAATTTCGGAAACCGTCAAGAACAATGTTGGGGCTGGAGTGAATCGTTACGCCGGACGCCGTAACAGACGGAGAATTTCTTTTTTTGTTTGATTGAAAACAAAGGTTACGGTATAATATAGTATGATACCAGTAAAGAAGCGAAAGGAGCAACTGCCATGATGATTACAAACGACATTAAATACGTAGGGGTTAACGACCACGAGGTCGACCTGTTTGAAGGGCAATATATGGTTCCCAATGGGATGGCTTATAATTCCTACGTCATACTTGACGAGAAAACCGCCGTATTTGACACGGTGGACACGCGTTTTTTCTCCCAATGGCATGCCAACATCCAAAACATCCTCGGAAATACGGTTCCCGACTACCTGATCATCCAACACATGGAACCGGATCATTCCGCCAACATTGCAAACTTCATGAACCTATACCCGGATACCAAAATTGTCTCATCGGCCAAGGCATTCTCCATGATGAAGCAGTTTTTTGGCTCGGACTTTGCGGACAGGCAGGTCGTAATTAAGGAAAACGATACCCTCTGCCTTGGCAGGCACAACCTTACCTTTGTCTCCGCCCCCATGGTACATTGGCCGGAGGTGATGGTCACTTACGACAGCTGCGACAAAGTCCTGTTTTCCGCAGACGGCTTTGGCAAATTCGGTGCGTTAGACGTGGAAGAGGACTGGGCGGACGAAGCGCGCCGCTATTATATCGGGATCGTAGGCAAATACGGCATGCAGGTCCAAAACCTGTTAAAAAAAGCCGCCGCACTGGATATCCAAGCCATTTGCCCGCTGCACGGCCCCGTATTAAAAGAAAATCTGGGCTATTACCTCAAGCTTTACCACACATGGTCCTCCTATGAACCAGAAACGGAAGGGATCCTGATCGCTTACACATCCGTTTACGGCAATACCCAAAAAGCCGCCGCGCTTTTGGCGGACAAGCTGCGGGAAAACGGCTGTCCCAAGGTAGTCGTACAGGATCTTGCCCGCTGTGACATGTCCAAAGCTGTGGAAAATGCTTTCCGTTACAGCAAGCTGGTGCTGGCCACCACCACGTATAACGCCGACATTTTCCCTTTCATGAAAGAATTTATCCACCACCTGACCGAACGCAATTTCCAGAACCGCACCGTCGGCCTGATCGAGAACGGCTCCTGGGCTCCCCTCGCAGCAAAAACCATGCGGCAAATGCTGGAAAAATGTCAAAGGCTGACCTTTGCGGACACTACGGTTTCCCTGCTCTCTTCCCTAAACGATGACAGCAGCCAGCAGCTTGACGCCCTTGCGCAGGAATTATGCCAGGATTATCTGGCACAGCGCAGCGAAACCGCCGACAAGAATGATCTGTCCGCCCTGTTTTGCATCGGTTACGGCTTATATGTGGTGACTTCCCGGGATGCCGGCCGCGACAACGGCCTGATCGTCAACACCGTAACACAGGTGACTAACACCCCCAACCGGATCGCCGTCACCATCAACAAAAGCAACTATTCCCACGATGTCATCAAAAAGACAGGAATCATGAACATCAACTGCCTGTCCGTGGACGCCCCTTTTGAAATTTTCAAAAATTTCGGGTTCCAGAGCGGCCGGGATGTGGATAAATTTGCGGATATGGAAGCGCTGCACTCCGACAACGGACTGGCATTTTTATCCCGCCACATCAATGCGTTTTTATCCCTGCAGGTGGAACAGTATGTGGATTTGGATACCCACGGCATGTTTATATGCGGCATCACGGAATCCCGGGTCATCTCTTCTGCCAAAACCATGACCTACACTTACTATCAGGAAAACGTGAAGCCCAAGCCGGACACGGCTGACAAAAAAGGCTTTGTTTGTAAAGTCTGCGGCTATATCTATGAGGGAGACACCCTCCCTGACGACTTTATCTGCCCGCTTTGCAAACACGGCGCATCCGATTTTGAACCCTTGTCATAGGAAACCGGCCATGAAATGCGAAAACAGCAAACTCCTTCCCAAAGACAAGCACTTGCGGCCTTTCGAGCCCTCTTGGGAAATCCACAATGTTTCCCAATATATCAACCGGGTAAACGAATATATCCAGGCGAAAAAGCAGGAAGATTGTATTTTTGTCTATCGCGGCGAACCGGACATTTATCCCACCCCCTGCCGCCCAAACATTTTCCGCAAAAACGTCATGAACGGGAATGTATTTTTTGAAAAAAACCTCTTTGAGGCGATGCGCCAGAATAAGCTGACCGGGGAGGCCCGCTATCTGGACAACGCCATTGACGCCCAGCACGGCGAATTTCCCAGCCGCCTGCTGGACGTCACCTACAACTGCCTGACCGCCCTGTATTTTGCGGTGACGCCTTACTACCACCGGGAAGAAACCGCTCTGGACGATAAAGACGGGATGGTTTTTCTATTTTTTATCCATGAACTCTACAGTCCCAGCGCCAAAAACATAAACGACAATTACGATGCCATCTTAAACCGCGACCTGGAATGGTATCACGGCAAAGTATTGTTCGAGAAAAACCACAAGTTTATTGACCACACCAAGCTTAACAACCGTATTACGGCGCAACAGGGCGCCTTCATCCTGTTTCCGGGAGATGAGGCGGAGGATCTGCCGGAATGCTCCCATTACGGTATCCGGATTCCCGGAAGCTCCAAACCCCTGATCCGTGAGCAGCTGAGGCTTTTGTTTGGTATCCACACCGGCAGTATTTACCCGGAAATCAACAATCTGGTAGAAGAACTCAGCAACAAAAGCAAGCGTCTGCACACAGAAAGCTTTTGCTGCACGGGCGAATTGCGCCTTGCACTTTCGCGGCTGGAACGGGAACTGGAATATTATCTGGATTATGCCATGGAACAGAAACATTCGGGCTTGGCAAATATGGAACAAATCCTGATGCACATCGAACATGTGGTGGACAGCTACCGCAAAGGACTACTGGAATTTACCCGGGCATTTTCTCAGCACCAAGAGCGTTGGGAAAAAAACTACATCGGAAAAACCGAATTGGCAGACATCATTCAAAGCTATAACCGGTCCGTCCAGGATTTTTCCGACGAAATTTTCTCCCAACAGCTGGGGGAATTTTCCGGCGACGCCTTACAAATTCAAATCCACACCACTGACCACCGAAAGGAATTTACCAATGAAAAAGCAGACGGAAAGACTGAAAGCTTATATCAACCAGATTCTGGAAAACCGGGAAACGGACTGTGACGATGCATGGTGGGAAAAAGACAAAGCCGGAGAGGAACTGCACAGGCTGGCGCAGGCCAAAGATAATTTTATCACAGATTCCCTCAAAATGGGAATCGACGGAAAAGACCTGTTCCTATTTGGCATATATACCAATACCGGCATGCCCATGTACGAACTGGCCGAAAACGCTATAGCTACCCTGCCCGCAGCCACCGACCGTACCGGCGTTTATCTGGTCTTTTTTGTAAAAAACTTAAAAAACCGTATCCTTTTGGAGCAAATTTTTAACCCGGATGTGAAAAAAACGCTGCGCGCAAAGGCCAGGTCCGCCTTAGGTGCGAAAAAATTATCGCTGCAATGCATCTATATTATTCATCAGGAAATGAAAGAACAGGATGTGAAGCTGACGCATTTAAAGCGCCATGAGATGCTGCAGGTGCCTCCCATTTGTGCACATGTCAATCTGGAAGGAACATCCAAGCCCTCCTATGAGGACCAGCTAAACGCCCTGGTTTTTACCATAGATCTGTTTCAGCTGGTAGAACTCTACAACCTGATAGGCGACCAGCTTTACAAGTACAATGTGCGCTTCGGCATCCAGGAAACACTGGGTGTAGACCAGGCCATACGCAATACGCTGGAACAGGAGCCGGAACGGTTTTGGTTTAAAAATAACGGCGTCACTATTTTGGTAGAAAGTCCTGACTTCAGGCCCCAAAGCGTGGAGGAATTGCTACTGGGACACATTTACCCCGGCACATCCCCCGACTTTTCCGTTGTGAACGGGGCACAGACCATCACCACTGCCGCACAATATTTTTATGAAAAAGAATATGCCGCACAAAACGCAGCGTCCCCCCAAAAAGAGGCTATTACAGAAAAGCTTTCCGCTTCCAAAAAGGCACAGGTGCTTCTGCGCGTCATCCATGTACCCGCAACGCATAGCGCACAGAGTCCCACCAAAAGCACCGCCAAAGATATCAGCGTGTCCTTAAACCGGCAAAAGCCCATCAAAAAGGAGGATATCGCCTATACCTCTTATTTCGTGGAAAAAATGGTGGGGTATTTGGAGGACAGGCCGTCTTCCCTCTCCGGCTGGTTCCGGCTGGTACGCCGCGGGGAAGGTAACGATGCCGCCCGGCTTTTAGACTTGGTTTCCTTTGCGCGCGCCAGGGCTGCCTGTATACAGGATCCCGCAGCAGCGCGCAGCCAAAGTTCCAACGAACTGTTAAAATCCCAGCCCACCGGGGAAGACGGCTATGTCTTTTCCCACAGAAGCATCTTTACGGAGGACTGGACAGATGCAGATAAGCCGCAGGAGGATGCCGTCTTTTCCCGGGATTACGGCGCAGTCTGGTTTGCCCACCAGTTGGCGCAGGCTTACGACAAATGCCGCAGGCAGATTACCGAAGGCGCACCCACCTTTTTAACCGTTGTCGGAAACGGGAAATGGTATTTTACAGCCGCCATGGTCCAGCTTTTCAATGGCTTTTGCACCTACCACGCACCGTCAGGCAGGGAATTACCCGATTTTTCCGCCTTTTCCTGTCATTGCGAGGATTTGCGTGAAATTCTTTTGCCCGCCATCCAATGCTTTGCGCAGATTGTGGCGCTGTACGCAAGCATCAACCGGGATTATACAGACTTAAACTCCAACCATTTTAAGAAAAACGACCTGTTCAAAGATGTGCTGGAACTTTTGCACGGCGAAATCCCTGTCCCCCAGGCATCCACCAATCTGGGACGGCTGCTGCAGAAAGACGCGGAACTTTTATCGGAAGAGATACAAAGACTCCAGACACTGGCAGCATCCGTATATCCGCCGGTTCCTGCCGCCGCTCCCCCTGCCGTGTCAGGCCAGACACCAAAGCCTTTGGCAAACCGCATCGTATTAAACGGGAAGACAAGCAAAATAGACAGCGTCGTACAAGCCATGCTGGACACCGCTGCCTATATCCTCAACACTTATCCGACAGATTCCGGGCAGCTGGAAAGCGCCTGTGCAAGCTGGCTCTTTGATCCCGCTTCCCAAAATACCCTGCCGTCCGGTT
>CARDPF010000112.1 GCA_948960675.1 uncultured Eisenbergiella sp. | reverse complement strand
TCAGCTACGACGCGTTTTCCAGTATTAATTTTCCCATAATCGGAAAAATACAGGATGATTTAGTGGTGTATTATATTGAGGAGGCCGTGAAAAAGGAGCAGGTCCGGTTTTATGACCGGATGGACCGCAGCGTCTTTTTGCTGAAGCTGACACCGGGCATGTCCGAAAAAATCGTTCCCCTCATTTTGGAGAATTATGACTGCATTTTGATAGAGGGCTTTGGGGTGGGGGGACTGCCGGACCGGCTGGCCAAAGCTTTTCAGGAGGCGCTGCAGCATTATGCACCCTACGAAAAGCTGTTAATCATGACAACGCAGGTGACGTATGAGGGAAGCAACATGGACACCTATGTGGTGGGACGCGCGGCCAAGGACAACCTTCCTTTTTTGGAAACTTATGATATGACATTGGAAGCGGCTTATGCCAAGATCATGTGGGTCTTGGGACTGCATATGCAGGACCGCAGCGAAATAGAGCGTTTGTTTTATCAAAAAATCAATTATGACCATATCGGATAAGCCCGGAGGTGGGGGATGGGAAGAAAAATGTCGGGAATTTGTTATGTGTTGGCAATTTTATGCCTGGTCTATTGCGCCGGGGTGGTGCTTACCAAAGCGGCGGGGACAAAATTTTTCCTGATATGGCTGCTTGGCGCAGCCGTATTGGCCGGTATCGGATACGGGCTGGGACACGGCCTCTTTATGCGGCTGCCAGTTTGGGTGCGGGCCGCCGCCTTGGCGGTTTTGGCAGTGGGTGCGGTCTGGTTTTGCTTTGTGGAAGGGTTGATTCTGAGCGGATTTAAGGGGGAGGCGGGGGAAGGCCTTCCCTATATTATCGTGCTGGGCGCGCAGATCAAGGAGAACGGCCCCAGCGTGGCGCTGGCCAGACGGCTGGACTGCGCCTATGCGTATCTGGAAAAAAATCCGGATACGGTGTGCGTCGTCTCCGGCGGGCAGGGGAGCAACGAGCCGGTCAGCGAGGCGGAGGGGATGCAGAAGTATTTGATGGATAAAGGGATTGCCAGGGAACGGATTGTGACAGAGGATGCGTCCCGGGATACCCAGCAGAACCTTGCATTTTCCAGAAAGCTGATTCCAAAAGAGGTGACAAGGGTGGGGATTGTCACCAGCAATTTCCACGTTTACCGCAGCGTGCGGCTGGCCAAAAACCAGGGCTTTGCCAAGGCAGAGGGGATTGCGGCCACATCCGGACTCTACTTTCTGCCAAACAACATGCTGCGGGAGTTCTTTGGAGTCATGAAGGACTGGGTTTTTGGAAACATGCAGCTTTTTGGGTGAGATTTTATTGAAACCTTTTTAGCAGGTAGTGCGTCTTATCATTAGGAGACCTGTTTGGAAAGGAGAAAACGGTTATGGAAAAAAAGAAGGCGGCAGCAATTTTGGGGGCAGGGCTGGTGGCCGTGCAGGTTGGGATTTGTGGCTGCGCAAATGCGGCTGGGGAGGCACAGGCCGGGAGCCAGGCTTATTTTTGGACGGAAACGGCCAACGCAGACGGGATGATGGAATCGGGGGACGATATGCAGAACACGGAAAAAGAGCCGGACAGCAATGCCGCACAGGAACCGGGGGCAGGGCAGGATGCAGATGCAGGACAAGAAGCGGAACGGGAGATGGGCGCAGGCGGACAGGATACAAAACCGCATCAGGACGGCGCAAACGGGTTTGCGCTGCGGTTTACCGGGGAAATGGTGGCACAGGCGCAGGAGGGGGAAAACCTGATCGTATCGCCATATTCCGTCTGGCTGCCCCTTGCAGCGCTGGCAGAGGGGACGCAGGAGGCGCAAAGGGAGCCTTTGCTGTCGGCCCTTGGAATGTTTGGCATGGATTTGGAGACGCTCCATAAGAAAGCCGGGGATGCGGTTTTTGTGCTGACCAAGAAGGAGCAGGCAGAGTGGGCTGCGGAAAACGGACAGGACTTTGAAAGCCCCTTGAAGATTGCCAACGCCCTGTTTGTGGGCGAAGGGGAACAGGTACGGCAGGATTTTACGGATAACTTTGCGGGGGTTTATCAGGGAAAACTGTTTACGGTGGATTTTTCGGAGCCGTCTGCGGTTTTGGAGGTAAACGACTGGGTGAAGGAGCAGACGGAAGGAAAAATTACAAACCTTGTGGATTCCTTTTCCCCGGATACCATGGCGGCCATCGCCAATGCGATATATTTTTCTGACGGCTGGGGAAAGGAGTTTCCCAAAGAAAACACAAGGCCGGATGTATTTTACGGGACGGACGGGCAACAGGAAGTCCCTTTCATGCAGAACCGGTGCACCGGGATGCCTTATTATGAGGACGGCAGCATGCAGGCGGCATCCCTGGGTACGGCAAACGGCGGACAACTCATTCTTCTTTTGCCCAAAGAGGGACAGCGGGCAGAAGAGCTTCTTGCGGGCATGGACACCGGGACTTTTGCCCAAATTACGGATGCGCAGGAGCGCACCGTCCAGCTGTCCTTGCCTTCATTCCGGATAGAGAGCGGCACGTTTTCCGTCAGGGAGGCTTTGGAGCGCATGGGCATTCCGCTTATGGACTGGGAGAATCCCTGCCTGACCGGGATATTGGAGGGGGAGGCCCTGACGGTCTCGGAGGCGGTGCAAAAAGCCCTGATCGAGGTGGACGAGAAAGGGATGACGGCTGCTGCGGCGACCGCACTTATGATGGAGCGGTGCAGCCTGATAGAGGAGCAGGAGCCGGTGGAGATGAAATGTGACAGGCCGTTTGCGTTTCTGGTGACGGCCTACGACGGCGAGGGGCAGCAAATCCTGTTTGCGGGGGTATTAAATAGGGTCGGATGAATATGGCGGCAGGCCGGAGCCCTTTAACGGGCGGCCTGCCGTCATATTTATGCAACATGCATAACCCTGCGAAGTCAAAACCGTGCCCTGTGCGCGATTTTGCGGGGGTAAGATTAACCCTTTTTCCGGTGCCGGATAGGAAGCATCAGGTCGATCTGCCCGGGGAGGCCGTCCTCCTTCCAGCCGTTATGCGCGGCGTATACCCAGTTTAAATGTTCCTCCAGACAGCCGCCCATGATCTCTTCCCCCAGTTCACTGTAGTCCGGTTCAAAATCCGGGCTTTCGTTCACCCATCTGGTCAGGGCTTCCCAAAGATGAAATTCCGGGAAGGGAATGGTCAGGACGGCGTATAAGCCGCCGGCAAACTGTTTTTTGACCATGGGCGCTTTCACTTCCATATCTTCCGGAATCGTAACCTGGTCCTCATATCCGTAGGTTCCGTCTTTCAAAACGCCGGGATTGGGGTGGTTGAAGCCAAACATGCGTGCATCCGGCTTTTTCCGGTAAAGCCCGCTTTCCTGTATAAATTTAGAGACGACTTCCCCTACGTTTTCTTCCGGATTTTCTCCGATATAATGAAAGGACGCTACGGTGTAGGGAGGCAGCTGCAGGATTCTTACCGGCAGGGACTTGTCCAAAACTTTTTCGGCTTTGTTTAAATTTTCCATATTATGATTCTCCTTTATTGTTGTTTTGGGAAAGGAAAGCGTGCCCACAATCTCCACAAGGGCAGCATCCCCCAGCAAATCAAAATGTGTCCGCCGTTTCAGGCTTTCTCCCAGCCGGTCCGTAAATTGTACCAGAAGACTCCGTATGAGAGTGAGTGAATTGATTTCATCGTCAAGTTCCGAAAGCTGTTCCTGCAAAAGGCGCAGGGCTTCCCTCTGTGTGGTATCGCGCAGAATGACGGCGATCTCTTTGAGGGGAATGCGCAGTTTCCGGAGAATGATGATTTGCTGCAGGCATTGCAGGGCCTCCCCGTCGTACGTCCGGTAGGCATAATCCTTGTGGCGCTGTGCATGGATCAGGCCAAGCTTTTCATAATGGCGAAGCATCCGCGGCGTAACTTCGTACATTCTGGAAACCTGGCTGATTGTGAGATTTTCCATACGTTACCCTCCTTTCTTTCCCCAGTATAGGGGATAACACCGTGTCAAAGTCAAGAGCGTTTTTTCCATTTTGCGGGAGGAACGTTACTGTTACGATTTTGGTGGTCTGCGCAGTAACTTTATTGACTTTGCGGGAAAGAGATACTATAATATAGTTAATTTTCATTTTTGGGCTGTAGGGTGGTGTAAAACCGCGACACAGGAATGAATGATTTTTTGAATATATTTAAACTGCAACACGTACCCTTTGTCCACTGAGGGTAAGGCATATAATTGTTAAAAGATGGAAGAATATGGAAATCACGAGTATGCGCCCCGGCGTATGGGCCGTGGAAACGGCACAGGCGACAGGGGTGTGGATATAACAGGACTGGCAGGCCTGCGGCATGCGGGGGGATATATGGGAATAGCACAGGAAAAGGAAGAACAGGCAAACAGGGAGCAGGAAGGCGCCACGGAACTGGTGCTGGATGACGGCCGGATTGAGGACATTCAGGAGTACAAAAGTCCGCAGGAGTTGTATAACGACCTGATCGAGCGGGTGCGCAAATACCATCCGTCGGGTGATATTTCCATGATTGAGAAAGCGTACCGCATCGCGGGCGAGGCGCACAAAGACCAGGTGCGCAAATCGGGGGAGCCTTATATTATCCATCCGCTGTATGTGGCGATCATTTTGGCGGATCTGGAACTGGATAAGGAAACGATCGTGGCGGGGATTTTGCACGACGTGGTGGAGGATACCATCATGACCTGTGAGGAGATCGCCGATACCTTCAGTCCGGACGTGGCGCTTTTGGTGGACGGGGTGACGAAGCTTCTGCATTTGCATTTGGCGGAGAATTCCGGCAACAAGACGGAAGCGCAGCTGGAAATGCAGGCGGAGAACCTGCGCAAAATGTTTATGGCCATGGCCAAGGATATCCGCGTCATCCTGATCAAGCTTGCGGACCGGCTGCATAACATGCGTACATTGAAGCACATGCCCCATGAAAAGCAGATCCGAATTGCCCGGGAGACGATGGATATTTACGCTCCCATTGCGCAGCGCCTGGGCATTTCCAGAATCAAGGTGGAGTTGGATGATCTATCGTTAAAATATCTGGAACCGGACGTGTATTATGACCTGGTGGAAAAAATCGCCATGCGCAAGAGCGAACGGGAGAAGTATATCGAAGCCATCGTTCTGGAAGTCGGGGATCATATCAAAAAAGCGGGAATCGAAGCCAAAATCGACGGCCGTGTGAAGCATTTTTTCAGTATTTATAAGAAAATGAAGAACCAGCAGAAAACCATAGACCAGATTTATGATTTGTTTGCGGTCCGCATTATTGTGGATTCCGTCAAGGACTGCTATGCCGCCCTTGGCGTGATTCATGAGATGTATAAACCCATTCCCGGGCGCTTCAAAGACTACATCGCCATGCCCAAGCCCAACATGTACCAGTCCCTGCACACGACGCTGATTGGCAGCACCGGGCAGCCGTTTGAGATTCAAATCCGGACTTATGACATGCACCGGGTGGCGGAATACGGGATTGCGGCGCATTGGAAATATAAAGAGGCCTCGGATGGGAAAAAGGTGGAGGAGCAGGAGGCGGAGAAGCTTTCCTGGCTGCGCCAGATTTTGGAATGGCAGCGGGAAATGTCCGATAACCGGGAATTCATGAACGTACTAAAGAGCGACCTGGATCTGTTTTCGGACAATGTATACTGTTTTACCCCCACGGGGGATGTCAAGACCCTGCCTGCGGGTTCCACGACCATAGATTTTGCCTATAGCGTCCACTCGGCCGTGGGAAACAAGATGATCGGGGCTCGGGTCAACGGAAAGCTGGTGACCATTGATTACGAGATCCAAAACGGCGATCAGGTGGAGATTTTAACCTCCCAGAATTCCAAGGGGCCAAGCCGCGACTGGCTGAAGGTGGTAAAAAGCACCCAGGCCAGAAACAAGATCAACCAGTGGTTTAAAAACGAGGTCAAGGAAGAGAATATCCTGAAAGGAAAGGAACTTTTCTATTCTTACTGCAAAGCCAGAAATGTCAATCTCGGGGATGTCATGAAGACGGAGTACCAGAATGCCGTGATGAAAAAGTACGGTTTTATGGACTGGGATTCGGTGCTGGCGGCCATTGGGCATGGCGCCTTAAAAGAGGGGCAGATTGCCAACCGGATGCAGGAACTTTGGGACAAAGACCATCCCAGAATCGTCTCCAACGAAGAGGTTTTGGCGTCCGTTGCGGAAAACAGCGAAAACTATAACCTGCGTATGCAGGCCAAGGGCAAAAATGGTATTGTGGTCAAGGGAATCCATGACGTGGCGGTACGGTTTTCCAAATGCTGTTCCCCGGTGCCGGGGGATGAGATCGTGGGCTTCATCACCAGGGGACGCGGTATTTCCATCCACCGCACGGACTGCATCAATGTGCTCAACCTGCCGCAGATCGAGCGGCCCCGCCTCATAGAGGCGGAATGGGAGCAGACGGACGGGGGGACGCAGGGGGAAAAATATATCACGGAAATCAGTATTTATGCTTATGACAGAAGCGGGCTTTTGGCGGATATCACAAAGACGCTTTCGGAGGGCAATGTGGATATTCTTTCCCTGAATACCAGGACCAATAAACAGGGAGTCGCCACGATTGTGGTCTCCTTTGAGATCAGCGGCAGGGAGGAACTTCACCATATCGTGACCAGGCTGCGCAATGTGGGGAATGTGATCGATATCGGGCGGACTACCGGCTGAGGAAAAGAGGGACAGATGTCGGATATTAAAATCGGGCGCATGACGCTGGGCGTGTGTGCCACAAATTGCTATTTTTTATACCGCGAAGGCGGTAGTGACGTGGTTTTTGTGGATCCGGGGGACAGGGGGGCGGATATTTATGAAGCCCTGCAGGCAAAGGGATTGTCTGTGGCGGCGATTCTTTTGACCCACGGACACTTTGACCACATTTGGGGGGCAGAAAAGCTGCGGGAGCTTTCCGGTGCAAAGATTTATGCGCTGGAGGAAGAAAAAGTGGTTTGTCAGGATCCTTATGTCAACGTTTCCGCGCAGGCGGGCAGGAAAGCAACGATTCTGCCGGATGAATGGCTGACTGACGGGCAGGAACTTTTGCTGGCGGGAATTTTACTGCAGGTGATTGCCACTCCCGGCCATACGGTGGGAAGCTGTTGCTATTATGTGCCGGAAGCCGGATTTTTGGTCGCGGGGGATACGCTGTTTGCGGCATCCGTGGGGCGGACGGATTTTCCCACCGGCAGCATGGGCAAATTAATCCGTTCCATCAAAGAAAAACTGTTTATACTTCCCAAAGAGACGAAGGTTTATCCCGGACACGGGGAGGAAACCACCATCGGCGCAGAGCAGCAATATAATCCCTTTTGTGTGTAAGGAATCGAAAAAATGATTACAGTGACGCTCAATGAAGACAACTATGCATATGACATCCATTCTCTGGTAAAAGCCTTTTATCCGGAACAGGAAGTCAAAGTGTTTGTGGAGGGAAAAAAAGATTTGGCAGGCGATCCGGGCCTGCCGGCTTTTTTTGTACATTTTTATCCGGACCGGATTTGCGCCGGCCTGTACAGGGAAAGGGACGGAAGGGATAGCGATAAGCAGGAGGCCAGACCCGCAGCCTGGGAAGAGGGGCAGTGGCTGTGCAGGCTGACTGCGCCCGGCGACCGCATACAGACGAAAAATGACTTAAAACAGCTTTTGTACAGGATACTGGGACAATGTACGAATAAGCGGCTGCCGTGGGGAACGCTGACCGGCATCCGGCCGGTCAAGATTGCCATGCAGCTTTTGGAGCAGGGCCGGCCGGAAGAAGAGATTCTGGGCCATATGGAGAGGGTCTATCTGGCTTCCGGGCAAAAAGCGGCGCTTTCCGTGGAAATTGCAAAAAAAGAAAAAAAGATTTTGTCCGCCATTCATGGTGAAGAGGGTTATAGTCTCTACATCGGCATTCCGTTTTGCCCTACGACCTGCCTGTATTGTTCCTTTACCTCTTTTCCCATCTGCGCATGGAAAGACAGGGTGGGGGAGTATCTGGACGCGCTGGAGCAGGAGTTGGATTACGTGCAGGAAATATACGGGAACAAAACGCTGGACAGCGTATATATCGGCGGGGGCACGCCCACGACGCTGGACGCTGCGCAGATGGAAAGGCTGCTGGCTAAAGTGCGCGGTACTTTTGCCCTCGACGGGATGCTGGAGTTTACTGTGGAGGCGGGCCGGGCGGACAGCATCACGGCCGATAGGCTGGAGGTGATGAAACGCTACGGCGTCAACCGCATCAGTGTAAATCCCCAGACGATGAACCAGCGCACGCTGGATTTGATCGGCAGGCGGCATACTGTGGAGCAGGTGGAGCAGGCCTTTTTCCTGGCGCGCAGTGCCGGTTTTGACAATATCAATATGGATTTGATTTTGGGGCTTCCAGGGGAAAACGAGTCGGATGTAGCCTATACCATGGAGCGGATCCGAAGCCTTGCCCCGGACAACCTCACCATCCATTCCCTGGCTGTCAAGCGGGCTTCCCGATTGAGCCAGTGGATTTTGGAAAACGGGCTTTTAACGATGCATAACACGGACAGGACGATGGAGATCGCGGATCAGACGGCACGGGCCCTGGGAATGGCGCCTTATTATCTGTACCGTCAGAAAAATATGTCCGGCAATTTTGAGAATGTGGGATATGCCAAAGAAGGCAAAGAGGGAATTTATAATATTCTTATAATGGAGGAAGTGCAGACCATTATCGCTGTCGGAGCCGGGAGCATATCAAAAAGGGTATACCCGGACGGGCTGATTAAGCGGTGTGAGAATGTGAAAGACGTTTCCCAATATATCGAGAGAATCGGGGAAATGATTGAGCGCAAAAAGCATCTTTTATGTGATTGCTGATTGGATTTCTAAAAGGAAATTCATTGAGTAGTTGGCATGATTGGGTACTAAAAAAATCCCAAAGTGCAACAAATAATTTAGTGGTGTCAGTAACACCACCCAAAGGACATTTCAAATAGCAGTGAAATGTCCTTTTTTGCGCACTTTTGACGGTTTATAGGTGCAACAAAGATATTTGAGGAAACTGTGTTAGCAATTATCAATCATTTATCAAAGAGAATGGGAGGAAATGAACATGAGTAGTACAGCGTTAGGAGCAGAGAAAGTTTACTGCGTTATTGCCCCATAAAAAACTGCCCAGCACCACACTATTCCGAACCAAAGACCAAAAGACAAGCATTATGGAAAAATCCAAAAGTTTTGATTTTTCCACAATGCCGACTACTACGGAATCTCCCTTATTCCTTATATCTTTCTTATCGTA
>CARDPF010000111.1 GCA_948960675.1 uncultured Eisenbergiella sp. | reverse complement strand
CCACCAAAAAATAGGACAGCACCAGCAGGGCCTGCGTCAAAAGTCCCATATACCAGCCGTCCGCCCCCAGCCAGGCCTGCCTTCTGTCCACGCTCATATACCAGGAAAGAACCGAGACCGCCAGATAGGCAAGCATCGCCCGATCCAGATTCCCCAAAGATGCCAAAAGCTTACGAATCCCTCCCGTCCCTTTCCCCCATAAAAAAGCCATTCCGCCGCATATTGCTGCGGGGATCAGACAATACAGGCACGCCCCCAGAAAGAAACGGTATTTTCCTTCCCCAATTCCCCGGTAGCCGTCTTTTACATAGAGCGGAAAAACCGCCAGCATCAAAAAAGCCCATGCCGCAGTCAAAAAGCGGGAGGCCGCCATACATAAATGCAATGCTTTTTCTTGTATGCGCGCCAAGGTTCCCCCTTCAGACCGCAAGCTTGTCCTCCAGTTCAAAGCAGACCTCCTTCCCCGTCGCCGGATGTATAAAGGCAAGCCGCACCGCCTGCAGCTGCACCGTCCGGATTCCGATTCTCTCAGATAAAAGCCTGCTTTCCCCATTTCCGTACCGGTAGTCCCCCAAAATCGGCATTCCCGCGTGGGAAAGCTGTACCCGGATCTGATGATGCCTTCCGGTCCGTAATACAATCTCCAGCAGTATACAGCCGTCCCTTCCGTCCAGTGCGCGATAGGACAGCTGCGCCTTTTTTGCACCCGCTTCATCCGGCCGCGCAATCCGTGCACCGCCGCCCGGTTCTTTCACCAAAAAATCCGTCAGTTCCCGCCATTCCCCCCTTATTGTGTCCCCACCGCCACACACCACCGCCCGGTAGGTTTTATGCATCCGGTTTTCTGCCACCTGCCCGCTCAGCTTGGCCGCAGCCGCCGGATTTTTTGCAAATACCAAAATGCCGGATACCGGTTGATCCAAACGGTGTACCACGCCCAAATAGACCGGCTTATTTTGGGCTTCATTTGTGTCAAATTGCCTAGCCAGATAATTTTTTAACTCGCTCACCATATCCGGTTCCGCAACCCGGCCACTCTGCACGGCAAGCCCCACCGGTTTAAAACAGACCAGCAGCGCATCGTCCTCATATAAAATCCGTGTTTTCATTCCTTCTCCCTACCGTTTTCATACCCTGCATTCTAATTGACAGTCGCAGGGCTCTGCCTCCACATGTGCCGACTGGTATTCCTGCGCCTCCACGCAGCCCATCGCCCGGTAAAACGCCTGACTCTCCACCGCAGAATGGGCTGAAATATAAAGCTTTTGGGCGCCATGGGCCTTCGCCCAAGCCTTGGCCGCCGTAAATAGCGCTTTCCCGGTTCCTTTCCCCCGCATGTCCTCCGAGACATGGATACAGGTCAGATCCATATATTCCCGGTTTCGGCCAAAAATCGTGGCTTCCACCGACGCAAAGCCCTTGAGCACATTTTCCGAAAATGCACCGTATACCCATCCGCCCGTACGCACCGTATTACGCAGGCAGTCTGTCAGCACTTTGTAATCCGCCTCCGACCAGTCGTCCACAAAGGCGATATCCCGCACACGCCAAACGCCATCCTCCTTCCTCCAGCACTTTGTCACCACCTGATGCCGGATAAACTTTCCAAACAGCTGTCTGTCGATTTCTTCCTCTTTTACCGTTCTGTATTCCACCGTTTTTCTCCCCCTCTGTCAGAAAGGGCATTTCAGGCAGGCTTTTCCTGAAATGCCCCTTTTTCATACCTTAAACCGGTACCCGACTCCCCAGATTGTTTCGATATACTGTGGATTTGCCGTATCGAACTCCACCTTTTCCCGAATCTTTTTGATATGCACGGTCACGGTGGCAATATCCCCGATGGAATCCATGTCCCAGATTTCCCGGAAAAGTTCTTCTTTCGTATATACATGATTTGGATTTTCGGCCAAAAAAGTAAGCAAATCAAATTCTTTCGTGGTAAAAGCCCGCTCCTCCCCGTCAATCCAAACGCGACGGGCCGTTTTGTCAATCTTTAATCCACGGATCTCAATGATGTCGTTGGCCTTCTGATGGCTGCTGGTCAGCCGTTCATACCGCGCCATATGCGCCTTCACCCGCGCCACCAGTTCACTTGGGGAAAAGGGCTTTGTCATATAATCGTCCGCGCCAAGGCCAAGGCCACGGATTTTATCAATATCGTCCTTTTTGGCGCTTACCATTAGGATGGGCACATTTTTTGCATCACGGATGCGGCGGCACACCTCAAAGCCGTCCATACCGGGCAGCATCAGATCCAATACCACCAGATCGAACTTGTTCCTGAGCGCCCGCTCCAATCCGGTATCCCCGGAATTCTCAATCTCCACCTCAAACCCGGAAAGTTCCAGATAATCCTTCTCCAGATCCGCGATTGCCACTTCATCCTCGATAATCAAAATCTTACTCATTTTCCTCTGCCTCCCTGTATTTTCTGATCACAAAATGCAGGCACGTTCCTTCTCCCTCTTTGCCGGTCGCCCAGATATAGCCGCCGTGATCTTCGATTATCTTTTTTACGATGGAAAGTCCAATGCCGCTTCCCCCCTGCGTGGAATTGCGGGAAGCGTCCGTCCTGTAAAACCGTTCAAAAATGTTGGCCAGATCCTTAGCGGGAACGCCTTTGCCGTTGTCCTCAATCTCCACCCTTACGGCATCCACCTCGTCCAAAAGACGGATATCAATTACACCGTCCTTCTTATCCATATATTTGATACTGTTGCCCACAATATTATTGATTACTTTTTTTAACTGTTCCGGATCCGCGATAATCCTTGTGCCGGGACTGACCAGATTGGAATAATTGAGCTGTATCTCCTTGGATTCCAAATCCAATCCCACATCCTCCACACAGTCCTCGAAGAAATCCGAGACGTTAATCCGCTGAAAATTGTAAGGTATCCGGTTATTGTCAATGCTGGAATAATAGGTCAGTTCATTGATCAGGCGATCCATGTCGTTGGCCTTGGTGTAAATGGTACGCAGATATTTGTCCCTCTTCTCACCGGTATCCGCCACACCGTCGATAATCCCTTCCACATAGCCTTTGATCGCAGTGATCGGTGTCTTTAAGTCGTGCGTGATATTGCTGATTAACTCCCGGTTCTGCCGTTCATTTCCCAGCTTCTCCTCGGTAGACTCTTTGAGCCGCAGCCGCATATCCTCATAATTGCGGTACAATTCCCCAATCTCATTGTCGTCTTCGGACTCCAGCGAATAATCAAAATTACCCTCGGCAATCTTCTGCATCGCAAGGTTCAGCCTATTAATGGGTGAAAAAACGCTCTTGTGTATCCACTGGGTCAATAGGATGCTGGTCAGCACCAAAATCAACACAATGGCCAAAAACATATCCACCAAAAAGGATTTGGAAAAAACGCTGGTGATCCTCGTCACGATGAACACACTGCCCGGCACACCGTCCGAAAACGTAAAATCCACCTGCTTGATCAGCTTGCGCATGTCGTTAAAGTAAAAACCGGCATCCGGCCGGTGGCTCTCCTGCCCATACCCCGGCAGTCTGTCAAATATCCTGTCTGCAGCCGAATGATTTCCTGTATAATACAGTTCGCTGCCCTTCCTCACGATCAGGTACGAAGATTTCTCCGCCGCAATCATGTTTAATTCTTCCAGACGCTGCGCATCCTCCAGTTCCACGGAATCGCTTTTCGCTTTCTCCAAAAGCAGGTTAAACAGTTCGTCCGTTCCCCGGCTGAACGCGTCGATGGAGTCAGACATCATGCTGAAATCCGATGTCTCCAGACCGTATGCCTGATCTGTCGAGCGGACCATTACAACCCCGATTGCCAAAAAGGCAACCAGCGACAACAGCACGGGCAGAAGAATAATCGTAATAAACGTAATTGCCAGCTTTGTTTTAAATTTCATAATAGCCTTTCCACTGTACATTGGTAACAGTCCAGACTAGCGTACTGACCTGTTACACGGCCTTTGCATATTTGAACTGTAATCTGCAAATGATCCCAGGGTCAAAAGGCCATGTATGACATGTTTGCATATCAATACATGACTTTGGGATCCGCAAAAACACCGAAAAGCAGCTATTTTTCGCAGAAAAATGAGCGGATTTGAGGTGTTTTAGGATTGCGGGAGCGCAGCGCGCGGAGCAATCCGTGGTACCATAGGGGACAAAATACCGTTTGACCCCAACATCTGTAAATAAGTATAGCATAAACACGATTCTATTTTATAAAATAGATGCAATATAATTCTAAAATATTTATAAAGCATTTGACAAAATTATCCACTTCCCCTATAATCAAATCATAAAAATAGGAATGATTACTGATTTACTATGAAAGCCCCGGACGGCGGCTGTGTGAATGGGCATGCTTGCATGCACAGGCACACAGACATCGGACGGGCAAGCCGGTATAAGCAAGTAGGGCGGCAGCCCGGATTGCGCATACCGGCGGCGGTTGCGTGAGCGCGAAAGCGCGGAGTAACCGGCTTTCATGCGTAGTGGCGTGCCAACTATGGCGCATGCCGCTTAGAAAGGAACAGGACATGCCTGCCATAAAGTACAGCCGCCAGCGGGAAGCCATCAAAGGTTTTCTCATGACCCGCAGGGATCATCCGACGGCGGAAACCGTATACCAGAATGTCAAAAGTGTGTTCCCCCAAATCAGTCTGGGAACCGTATACCGGAATCTGACCCTTCTTGCCGATATGGGCGAAATTGCCCGGCTTCGGGTAGGGGATGGGGCCGACCATTTTGACTCCAACACCGCCCCCCACTGCCATTTTGTTTGCCGGGAATGTGGCAGCGTCCTTGATCTGCATGGGGATGCCCTTTCCAAAGCCAAGGACATGGAAGGCAGGACAATAGACGGCAACCTGATAGAAGGACATGTCACCTATTTTCACGGAACCTGTTCCCACTGCCTCGTTTCAGGGATACAGGACAAGCCCCAAACCCCGCCGCAAGCAGGCGGGGTGGATTTACGACGCAGCTAAGCGCCACGTACGAAAGTATGTGTATTTGCCCTTGCGGCATTCGTCAATGAATACTCTACCCCCGCTTGCGGCGGATCGCGTCAGCGACAATTTCCACTTCGCCGCAGTGCGATATATCATACTTTTTGATACGATAGGAAATGCAGTTCCTATTGCAAAATGAAGTAACGGCTGGACCGTTACCCTGCAATTACGGCAACCGCTGGTTTTATGAATTCCCTACCGGGTTTTCGTACCAGTCGCAAATAAATTTCTTAAAAGAAAAGGAGACTAAAATCATGAAATTCGTATGTCAGGTATGTGGTTATGTTCACGAGGGCGACGCAGCGCCCGATAAGTGCCCGCAGTGCGGCGCACCCGCCGAAAAATTCACCGCGCAGACCGGCGCGATGGACTGGGCCGCAGAGCATGTGGTAGGTGTGGCGCAGGGCGCAAGCGAGGATATTATGGCTGACCTGAGGGCCAACTTCAACGGCGAATGCACGGAAGTCGGCATGTATCTTGCGATGGCAAGAGTTGCCCACAGGGAAGGGTATCCTGAAATCGGTCTTTACTGGGAGAAAGCTGCTTATGAGGAGGCAGAACACGCTGCGAAATTTGCAGAACTGTTGGGCGAAGTCGTAACCGACTCCACCAAGAAGAACCTTCAGATGCGTGTGGAAGCCGAAAACGGCGCAACCGCAGGCAAATTTGATCTTGCCAAGAGGGCAAAAGCGGCAAATCTGGATGCCATCCATGACACTGTCCATGAAATGGCAAGGGATGAGGCTAGACATGGAAAAGCGTTCGCGGGACTGTTGAAGAGATACTTTGGCTAATCAGAAATGCCGTAAATTCAACATTTTTGAAGATTTAGGGGTATGTTAGAGCAATCTGACATACCCTTATTTTTGTGCGATAATCCATCAATCAGTCTCCTTTTCTGGCTATGATAATTGTTGCCTCGCCATCCACTACTTTTTCAACTACAAACCCGGCCCCTAAAAGGAGAAATACAGATATTCCCCCACGCCCGTCATGGACAGGACAGACCATACAAAGAGAAACGCCATTCCCAAAGCATACCCCCGCTCCAACGCCGCATTTTCCACAAGCACTGCCGCACGCCTTTGGGCCAGCACCGTAATGCTGACCGCGAAAACAAAGAGCAGCAGCAAAAGATAAACCACCGGTAATAGGGCCGGCGCCGCCATGGAAATTCCTTTTGTAAAAATGTAGGGCTCGGAAAGTTCCAGCGCCTCCCCCATTTGGAATAAAAACCCGTTCCACTTAGGCGTAAACATTGCCCGCAACACCAAAAATCCTTCCCCTATTGTTTCGGCCCGGAAGAATATGAAAGCCAAACACACATAGGTAAACGTAAGGGCCTGCCGCATCCACTTTTTGGGAAGGTTCAAAATCCCCAGGCTGTCCCATGCCACACCGATTCCGTGGAGAAATCCCCAGAATACAAACGTCCAGCTGGCGCCGTGCCACAGGCCGGAGAGCAAAAAGACCACAAGCGTATTTCCAACCGTGCGCAGCTTTCCCTTCCTGCTGCCGCCCAAGGGAATATAGACATACTTAGTGAAAAAACGCCCCAGCGTAATGTGCCAACGCCTCCAGAACTCCTTGACGGATGCCGACCAAAACGGGGAATCAAAATTTTCCACGATTTCCATGCCGATCATTTTCCCCAGTCCCACCGCCATATCGCAGTAGCCGCTGAAATCAAAATACAATTCAAAAAGGTATCCTACCGCCAACAGAACCGCAGAAGGGCAGTCCAACAGGGGAATATGATCATACCCAAAATTCACCGCTTTTGCAAGTGTGTCGGCAAGCAGCACCTTTTTTGCCAGCCCGATGGTAAAATGCTGCATCCCCACCGCAAATTTTGCCGTATCCCACCGGCGGTTCTGTTCTTCATGAAATGCGGGAACAATCTCCCCATACCGGAGGATCGGCCCCTGCAAAAGCTGGGGGAAATATACCATGAAGGTAAGGTAATCCCCAAAAGAACATACCGGCGCTTCCCCTTTTGCACAGTCGATGAGGTATCCCAGCTGCTGGAACGTATAAAAACTGATGCCCACCGGAAGAAACAGGGAAAGCAGCGGATATTCGCTTCCCAGTAGTCCATTGACATTTTCCACAAAAAAGTTGCGGTACTTAAAATATCCCAACATCCCCAAATGGAACAGGCATCCCAGCGCCAAAACCACTTTTCCCCATTTTCCGGTATCCTTCTTCCGAAAAGGCAGACAAAACAGATACCCGGCCAGACAGCTTCCAAGCAGCGCCCACAAATAAGCCGGATTCAAATGCGCATAAAACCACAGGGACATCCCAACCAGATATCCCTGCGCCAACCGGTATTTTTTACAGCGGTTTAACAAAAACCACCCTGCCAGCAAAAGCGGCAGAAACACAAACAAAAACAGATGGGAATTAAAGAGCATCTCGTATTCCTTCTCAATCTATGCTGGGGCCCCGCACCACACCGGCCTCCGGATATTTGGTGTACAACAGCTTTAAAACAATCGGGGTGGCAATGGAGGAAACCATGATCAGTAAAATAACCGCCGTAAAATACACCGGCTCCATCAGTCCCACGGACAGCCCTTTTTGTGAGACGATCAGGGCAACCTCCCCTCGCGTCATCATGCCCACGCCAATCTTTAAAGAATCCGGCCAGGAAAACCGGCATCCCCTGGCAATCAGGCCGCAGCCGATCACTTTTGATAAAAGGCCCACTGCCACAAACCCTACGGCAAAAAGCAGGATCGACATATTCATGCTGCTGATATCCGTCTTTAAACCGATACTGGCAAAAAACAGCGGCCCAAACAGCATATACGAATTGATATCCATTTTCCTTGCAATATAGTTGGAATCCTGGATGGAGCAAAGCACCAGCCCCGCCACATATGCGCCGGTGATATCCGCAATGCCGAAATACCGTTCTGCCACATACGCCATGACGAAGCAAAACGCAAGGCTGATAATCGGTATCCGTCTCGTATGGGGATATTTTTTATCCATCCTCCTGAAAATATGATAAAAAATTACGCCGACTCCAATGGCAAACACGAAAAACAGAACCGTATTCATCACGACCTGCATGGGCGCCGATTCAGGGCTTTTGAAACCGATCACAAATGTCAGCACAATGATGCCGATCACATCGTCGATAATGGCCGCACTCATTATCGTCGTCCCAACCTTCCCTTTGAGCTTTCCCAACTCCTTTAGCGTCTCCACCGTAATGCTGACGGAGGTTGCCGTCAGGATGGTTCCGATGAAAACGGCTTTATAAAACCGCTCGTCCCCCCAGGGGGCAAACCCGTAAAACATCATGTAAAGAACCGTTCCGCAAGCCAGCGGTACAAAAACGCCGCACAAGGCGATCAGACAGGCTATGGGCCCGGTTTTGATCAATTCCTTCAAATCCGTTTCCAGCCCCGCCGAAAACATCAGGATGATCACGCCGATTTCCGCCATCTGGATGATGAAATCGGACTGCTGTACAACCCCCAATACGCTGGGGCCGATCAGAAGTCCCGCAATAATCTCCCCCACTACCTGCGGGGCCTTGCATTTCCGCGCCAAAATACCGAAAAATTTCGCCGCGATTAAAATAATCGCCAAGTCTTTTAGCATTGAATAGGATTCCATTTTTGCAACCTCTTTTCCGTACAAAACCGGAGACGCCCAAACGCATCCCCGGTAGTTTTACTTTTTAGGCACACCGTCAACGGTAATTCTCAAGAAAGGCTTCCACTTCCCCGGCTGTGGGCATCACGCGCAGGGCGCCTTTTCTCGTGGTGATGATGGACGCCGCCGCATTCGCAAAGGTCAGCATCCTGCGGAGTTTATCCTCATCCAACTGGTCCAGCCCATATCCGAGCACATGGTGCAGGCAGCACCCGCCGAAGGTATCCCCCGCGCCGGTCGTTTCAATCGTCGCCTCCTGTATAAACGGCTTGACTTCCACCCGCAGATCCTTATAATATGCCCGGCTTCCGTCCCTTCCCATGGAAAGCAGAACCAGCGGAATCTCATACTGGCTCCTAAGCTTTTTGATTCCCGCGTCATAATCCTCTTCCCCGGTAAACCATTGAATCTCATTGTCCGAGATCTTGAGTACGTCGCACTGGGATAACCCGTAAGCGACCTGCTCCTTGGCATCCTCCAGCGACTTCCAAAGAGGGGGACGCAGATTGGGGTCGAACGAAATCACACTGCCGCTTTTCCTGGCAATGGCAATGGCTTTCTTCGTCGCCCTCCGCACCTCTTCATGAGTCATGGAAAGCGTCCCGAAATGGAAAATATTCGTGTCGCAAAGCAGTTCCTCATGCAAGTCCTGCTCCCGCAGCATCATGTCCGCGCCGGGGTTACGGTAAAACGAAAAGTCCCTGTCCCCGTCCGGAAAGGTTTCCACAAAGGCCAGCGTCGTGCGCGCCTCCTCGTCCACGATCAGGTTGGAGGTATCAATCC
>CARDPF010000110.1 GCA_948960675.1 uncultured Eisenbergiella sp. | reverse complement strand
ATGCTCACATACTCCCCCTGGTAATCCTCGTCCACGTCCAACAGCCTTTCGGATACCATAATCGGGATAATGTCGTAGGATTCGCTCAGGCGCGCCACTTCCACGTCCACCATGTAAAACCCTTCCCCGAAAATTTCATGGCTGTAGGAAAAGCCGCTGACGATTTTGCCCATAATTACCACCTGGTTGTTTTCAATTACCTTATCTGTCATTTTGAAGTTCTCCCTTCTTGATACAAGAATTTTTTCCGGAAAGTGCATTCGCTTCTGTTTTTTAAGAAAACATCCGTTTCGACGCATCTCCTGTCATGTATTATCAGTTTATGGGCCTGTGCCGCAAATTAGAACATGACAGCAGCGCAGCTTTCCCCCCGGTTCGACACGCCCCGTATCAGGAACGTGTCTTTTGTCGAAAAAAATAAGCTGCAAAACTGTCACCGGGAAATATTGCAATATTTTTCTTGCATCCTCAAAACAAGGGTGCTATACTTGTACCGTTTAAAATCGGAAGAAACTGATAACGGCGCTGCACGCCGGGATTTGAGGCTGCGCAACAGGGCAGCGCAGAAATGAGGAAAATAATGAACCAAAAAAGAGAAGATGTCAGAAACGTAGCCATCATCGCCCATGTCGATCACGGCAAAACCACACTGGTGGACGAGCTTTTAAAACAAAGCGGCGTTTTCCGCGAAAACCAGGAGGTCGCAGAACGCGTCATGGATTCCAACGATATTGAGCGGGAACGGGGCATCACCATTCTCTCCAAAAATACAGCCGTCATGTACAACGGCGTCAAAATCAACATTATCGACACCCCCGGACACGCGGACTTTGGGGGGGAAGTGGAACGGGTACTCAAGATGGTCAACGGCGTTATCCTCGTGGTGGATGCCTTTGAAGGCCCCATGCCCCAGACCCGTTTCGTGCTCAAAAAAGCGCTGGAACTCCAGTTGCCCGTCATTGTCTGCATCAATAAAATCGACCGCCCGGAGGCCCGTCCCCTTGAAGTGGAGGATGAGGTTTTGGAACTGTTTTTGGATCTGGAGGCAAACGATTCCCAGCTTGACTGTCCTTTCGTGTTTGCCTCCGCCAAAACCGGCAGCGCTACCACCAACATCACAGTCAAAAACAAGGACATGAAGCCCCTGTTTGATACCATCATCGACTATATTCCCGCCCCCGAGGGCGACCCGGACGCAGGCACGCAGCTTTTGATCAGCACCATTGATTACAACGAATATGTGGGCCGCATCGGCGTGGGCAAGGTGGACAACGGTTCCATCAGCATCAACCAGGAGGTGGTCATCACCAACCACCATGACCCGGAAAAGCAAAAGAGGGTCAAGGTCAGCAAGCTTTACGAGTTTGACGGCCTGTCCAAGGTGGAAGTCAAACAGGCGGGCATCGGCTCCATTGTGGCAATCTCCGGCATCAGTGACCTCCGCATCGGGGACACCCTCTGCTCCCCGGACAACCCGGCGCCCATTCCGTTCCAGAAAATTTCCGAGCCGACCATCGCGATGCACTTTATGGTCAACGATTCGCCGCTGGCCGGTAAGGAAGGCAAATATATCACCAGCCGCCACTTGCGCGACAGGCTTTTCCGTGAACTCAACACCGACGTTTCCCTGCGGGTGGAGGAAACGGATTCCACCGACAGCTTCAAGGTATCCGGGCGCGGGGAACTGCACCTGTCTGTACTGATTGAAAACATGCGCCGGGAGGGCTATGAATTTTCCGTCAGCAAGGCGGAAGTTCTATACCGTCAGGATGAAAAAGGGCATCTGCTAGAGCCCATGGAACAGGTTTATATCGACGTGCCGGAGGAATTTGCCGGAAACGTCATTGAAAAGCTGGGCCAGCGCAAGGGGGAACTGGTCAACATGACCCCGGGCAACGGTTCCACCACCCGCCTGGAATTCATGATTCCCTCCCGTGGCCTGATCGGTTACCGGGGTGAATTTTTGACGGACACCAAGGGCAACGGTGTGATGAATGCCATTTTTGACAGCTACGGCCCGTATAAGGGCGATATATCCTACCGGAACTTAGGCTCCCTGATCGCCTTTGAAGCCGGGGAAGCCATCACCTACGGCCTGTTCAACGCCCAGGAGCGCGGCATCCTCTTCATCGGCCCCGGCGAAAAGGTCTATGCCGGTATGGTTATCGGACAGACCGGGCGCAGTGAAGATATCGAAGTCAATGTATGCAAAACCAAAAAACTAACCAATACCCGTTCCTCCAGCGCGGACGAGGCGCTGCGCCTCACCCCTCCCAAAATTTTAAGTCTGGAGCAGGCGCTGGATTTCATTGATACGGATGAACTTCTGGAAGTCACCCCCGCCTCCCTGCGCATCCGCAAAAAAATACTGGACCATACCCTGCGCAAGCGGGCCTCCCTCCAGGGACAAAAACCCACACGCTAAAACGCGTGTGGTTTTTTTGGTAAACCGGTATAGTCAACACCCCCCGCGGCAGCCGCCAAATATCCGAGCAAATGGTTACTTGGCCCGCTGCCCACAGGAATCAAAGGCGGACCGTCAGCCCCACCGGACAGTGATCGGAGCCCTGCACCTGCGTATAAATTTCCGCTGCTTCCAGCCTGTCCTGTAAACATTTTGACACAATAAAATAGTCAATACGCCATCCGGCGTTTTTGGCGCGGGCCGAAAAGCGGTAAGACCACCAGGAATACACCCCTTCCCTGTCCGGGTAAAAATAGCGGAACGTATCCACAAACCCCTCCGCCAAAAGCCGTGTCATTTTTCCGCGCTCTTCGTCTGTAAACCCCGCATTTTTCCGGTTTGTTTTGGGATTTTTCAGGTCGATTTCCTGATGCGCCACATTTAAGTCACCGCAGAAAATAACGGGTTTTTTGGTTTCCAGACTTTTCAAGTATGCCAAGAAGTCATCTTCCCAGCGCATCCTGTAGTCCAGACGGGCAAGGCCGTCCTGAGAATTGGGCGTATACACCGTCACCACATAGCATGCGGGAAATTCTGCGGTGATCACACGGCCTTCCCGGTCATGCTCCTCCTTCCCGATTCCGTAAGCCACAGACAGCGGTTCCTGCTTGGAAAACACCGCCGTGCCGGAATAGCCCTTTTTCTCCGCGCTGTTCCAATACTGGTGATAACCGGGCAAATCCAGTTGGATCTGCCCCGGCTGCAGCTTGGTCTCCTGCAGACAAAAAACATCCGCGTCCGCTTCCCCAAAAAAATCCAAAAATCCTTTCGTCACACAGGCCCTTAAGCCGTTGACATTCCATGAAATCAGTTTCATCCCAGACAGGCTCCTCTCATAATCCCAACAGCACCGTGGCAAACTTAAAATAAATCATCAGCGACAGCGCATCCACTATGGTGGTGATAAACGGGCTCGCCATCACCGCCGGGTCAAAACCCACCCGCTTTGCGGCCATGGGCAGCATGCAGCCCACAAGCTTTGCGATCACCACCGCCGCCACCAGCGTCATACATACCACCAAGGAGACCGTAACCCCCACCCTGTCCAAATACATCAGCTTCAAAAAGTTGCAGCCCGCCAGCGTCAGCCCACACAAAAGGGCCACACGGATTTCCTTCCAGACTACCAAAAACGCGTCTGAAAACCCAATATCATTCAGGGACAATCCCCGGATTATCGTCGCGCTGGCCTGCCCACCGGCGTTTCCCCCGGTATCCATCAGCATCGGGATAAACGCGGTCAATACCACGCAGGAACTTAACGCATCCTCAAAGGAGGTGATGATCCGCCCGGTAAAAGCGGCCGAAATCATCAGCAAAAGCAGCCAGGGAATCCTGTTTTTCCAAATCTCAAACACCCCTGTTTTCATGTAAGGCTTATCCCCCGGCAGGATGGCGTTCATCTTTTCGATATCCTCCGTGGTCTCTTCCTCTATGATGTCCATGATATCATCCACAGTGATAATGCCCACCAGCCGGTTTTCATTGTCCACCACCGGCATGGATGTAAAATCATATTTTTTAAAAAGCTCGGCGGCCTCCTCCTGATCCATCAGGGTATTGATGGAAATGACATTTTCATTCATGAAATCGCCGATGATTTCCCCTCCCTGATGCAAAAGCAAATACCGCAGGGAAACCGTACCGATCAGATGGCGCCCCACATCCAGCACATAGCAGATATTGATGGTCTCACTGTCCACCCCCACCTTACGGATCCGGTCAATGGCCGCCTCCACCGTCAGGTTCTCCTTCAAATCCACATATTCCACCGTCATGATACTGCCGGCAGAATCCTCCGGGTAACGCAGCAGATGATTGATGTCCCGCCTGGTTTCCGGGCTGGCGTTTGCCAATATCTTTTTTACGATATTGGCGGGCATCTCGTCCATCAGGTCGGCCGCGTCGTCCGCCATCAGGTGATCCACAATCAGTCCCGCGTCCTTATCGGACAGGGAGGTAATGACAAACTGCTCGTTGTCCACGTCCAGATAGGAAAAAACCTCCGCCGCCAGATCTTTTGGCAGAATGCGGAACACCCGCAGCATATCCTCCTTCTCCATTTTCTCAAGCGCCGCCGCAATATCCGCCTCGTTGCACTCCTCCAAGGCCTGCCTGATTTTTGTATACTGCTTATTGGCGAGCAATTCCTCCATCACCCGCACATCCATAATATTTTCCATCGCAATCCTCCTTTTGGCCCGTAAAAAGAGGCATACCGGGCCCGTCCGTGGTTCTACAACCAAAACTTCGTCGCGGTACGCTACTGTCACTGTTCGTCATAAAACCACCTCCTTTTTCGGATTGCGCAATATCCACAGTCAATCCCTTTCTTCAATAAAATACAACCGTTCCAGTTCTGTGAGAACTGCCCTGGCTGCAGTCGCCTCCGTAATCTCCTTGCAAAGCGCGCCCGCCTGCTCCTTTGGCACAAGCACCTGCAGCCGTACCCTCTCCGTGTAATCGGTTTTTTCCGGGGAAATATGGTACTTTCCCAAAATATACTGGATTTTCCCAATTCCGTTATAATCCGTATCCACTGCCAGCCGGACGCCAAACCGCATAAGGCCCACCTTGCAGGCCGCAAGCCCTGCCTTTACAGCACCTGCATAGGCGCGCACCAGTCCCCCCGTCCCCAGCAGGGTTCCCCCAAAATACCGGGTCACAACTACCGCCACGTTGCGGATTTCCTCCCCCAAAAGCACCTCCAGCATCGGGCGTCCCGCCGTCTGCGGCGGTTCCCCGTCGTCACTGCAGCGGGTCACCTCCCCCCGCCTCCCGATGACAAAGGCAGAACAGTTGTGACGGGCATCCCAGTATTTTTTCTTCATCTCTTCGGTAAAGGCAACCGCCTCCTCCTCGGTGTTTACGGGGCGGACATTGGCTATGAACCGGGATTTTTTTTCCACCAGTTCCCCCTGCCCTCCCAAAAGCACTACCTTATAAGGTTCCCAATTTTCCTGATTCCCCATACCAACTCCTTTTTAAACTTCCCCTTCTATCTTAACACCTTCCCGGCTTTTGGCAAGCATAAAATCCCGAAATGGGCAAATACTTGTAAAGAGGTTATTTCATGGCATTTGACTTACCCGTCCTTGTTTGCTATAATAGGGAAAAATTGCTAAAGGCGACCGTTTTTTAAGGTCAAACAGCCGCCATCCAATCATTGAAGGAGGCTTATTTGCATGAACTATGGCAAACAGAGTGTACGCAAAAAGAAGAAAACACTCCGTTCCACCTCTACCCGCTGGAGCCGCAAGTTTTTGCTTACTTTCACAAAAGTATTGCTGCTCTTTATCCTGGGAATCGGGATTGTGGGGATCTGTGGCGGAATCGGCGTTTTCAAAGGCATCATAGATTCTGCCCCGACCATTAAGCTGGAGGATGCGACCCCAAACCGTTTTTCTTCCTTTATTTATGATGCCCAGGGCAATCAGATCGCAAAGCTGGTGGCCGAAGATTCCAACCGTGTTCCTGTCACGATGGAGCAGATTCCGGCCTATCTGGCAAACGCTTTTGTCGCCGTGGAGGACGAACGGTTTTATGAGCACAACGGCATTGACATCAAGGGCATCCTCCGGGCCGGTTTCACGGCCCTGAAAACCGCATTTGCCCGCAAGGAAGGCGCCAGCACCATCACCCAGCAGCTGATCAAAAATACCGTTTTAACGACCTGGACACAGGAAAAAACGCTGGGCGAACAGATCAAGCGGAAAATTCAGGAACAATACCTTGCCATCCAGCTGGAAAAAGACACAAACGACAAATCCAAAATTTTGGAACAGTACATGAATACCATCAATCTGGGGCAGAGCACCCTGGGCGTCCAGGCCGCTTCCAAACGCTACTTTAACAAAAACGTATGGGAACTGACCCTTTCCGAGTGCGCCGCCATCGCCGGCATCACCCAAAATCCTTCCCGCTACAATCCCATCTCCCATCCGGAGGAAAATGTCAAACGCCGGGAAAAGGTTTTGAACGACATGCTGGAGCAGGGCTATATTTCCCAGTACCAGTACGACACGGCCATGGCTGACACAAACGCGCTCTATGACCGTATCCAAAGCACCAACGCGGTGGTGGAGGAATCCTCCATTGACTCTTTCTATGCAGATGCGGTCAAAGAAGCGGTGATCCACGACCTGGTCGCCGCAGGCTACAGTGAAACCCAGGCCTACGTCATGGTGTATTCCGGCGGCCTCAACATTTATGCGGCGATGGATCCCGATATCCAGCGGATCTGTGACCAGATCTGCTCCAATGAGGAAAACTACCCGGAGGGTGTCCGCTGGCTCCTCAGCTATAAGCTGACCTACCGTGTGGAGGGGGAAGACGCCGTCAACATCAGTTCCGAAATGTTTAGGGCCTACCAGCAGGAGAATGGCAACAAATCCTTCAACCTGCTCTTTGATTCACAGGAAGCCGCACAGGAAGCCATTGACGCTTATAAGGCCGAGACGGTTCCCGCCAACGCGGAAATACTCGGGGAAGTCATTTCCCTGACCCCGCAGCCCCAGATTTCCATGATCGTGGAGGACCAGCACACCGGCTATGTGGTGGCCATGGTAGGCGGCCGGGGGGCCAAGGAAGGAAACCTCACCTTAAACCGCGCCACCGATACCGTGCGCCAGCCCGGATCCACCTTCAAAATCGTCTCCACCTATGCCCCGGCCCTTGACAGCGCCGGAATGACGCTGGCAGATGTGGAAGTGGACGGCCCTTTTAACTATGAGGGCGGAAAACCGGTAAGCAACTGGTACTCCTCCGGCTATAAGGGCATCTGCTCCCTGCGCTACGGCATTGAACAGTCCTTAAATATCGTGACGGTAAAAGTCCTGACGCAGATCACACCCCGTCTGGGATATGAATACCTATTGAATTTCGGCTTTACCACACTGGTGGACGGCGTGGAGAAAAACGGCAAAATCTATACCGACGTCAAGCAGCCGCTGGCTTTGGGGGGCATCACCAACGGCGTCACCAATTTGGAGTTGAACGCTTCCTACGCCGCAATCGCAAACGGCGGCCAGTATATCAAGCCAAAGCTTTACAGCATCGTAAAAGACCACGACGGCAATATCCTTTTGGACAATACCGCCCCGGAAAGCCGCCAGGTCATCAAGCCGTCCACCGCCTTTTTGCTCACCAGCGCCATGGTGGACGTTGTGACAAAGGGAACCGGCGGTTCCGTCAATTTTGGCGGCATGTCCATTGCAGGCAAAACCGGCACTACCTCCGATTACAATGACGTCTGGTTTTCCGGATATACGCCTTATTATACCTGTACCACCTGGACGGGATATGACAACAATACCAAGCTGCGGTCCGGGGACGAACGGAATCTGGCCAAAAAGCTCTGGCGGGAGGTCATGAAGGAGATCCACGCCGATCTGGAAAATAAACCTTTCGACCGTCCTGCAGACATTGTTTCGCTGCCCATCTGCTCGGAATCCGGCAAACTGCCCAACGAAGCGCTCTGCGGGGATCATGTAAGGGTGGAATACTTCACCCCGGAAACGCTTCCGACGGAAGCCTGCGACGTACATTATCAGGGCATCGTATGCGCTTACAGCCAAATCCCTGCCTCGGATGGCTGCCCCTTTGCCACCACCGGCGTACTCTCCATGCTCCCGGAAAACGAACGCATCCTGACCGGCATGGTAAACGGGGACGGCACAACGCAGAATACCTGCCCGCACGACGCCGTGTTTATGGCCAGTCCGGACGCGGAGGCCATCATCGCACAACAGCGCCTGGAACTGGAATTAAAAGTGGATCCCACCCAATATGTCCAGAGACTGGAGGAGTTGCAGCTGCAGCTTAACGAGGCCTCCTTGGCCAAGATTAACGCAGACGCGCAGCTTGCCGCTGCCGGGGACGACACGGCAAGGGCCATCGCCCAAAATGCCGTCAACCAGGCACAAGCCCGTATCGACCAGCTCAATGCGCAAATTGCGCTGCTGCAAAATGCACAAAATGCCGCCATCGCCGCACAGGCACAGGCCGATGCGGCGGCGTCCGGCGAGTAGGTGTCGGACAGGGTTTTTATGGTTTACGCTACCGCAATTTCCCATAACTAAAAAAGGCCGTAACCGTTTTGGCAAATTCAAACGGTTACGGCCTTTTGACGGTAAAACTTTTTACGACTGCTGAACTGTTGTAACAGTTCAGACAGGTCTGCGCAGTAAATGCGCATTCCTGACCCGTGAATCAATGTCACTTAGTTAAGCCACGGGTTTTGGGGGGGCGTGCCAACGGGCGGGGAAGGCGGCTCCTTTTGCAGGCCGTTGGCATGTCTCCCAAAGCCCATGGTTAAACTTAATGACATTGCCCGTGAATAGTAACAACTGTTACTTTTATTCTGCAAATTTTTCACATTTTAATTGACATGCCTGTCCTTCTATGCTATACTAACTTTTGGTTGCAAGACAGCAACTTGCTGCTGTGGCTCAGTCGGTAGAGCGTCGCATTGGTAGTGCGGAGGTCACGGGTCCGATTCCCGTCAGCAGCTTAAAAAACCCTTGATTTTCAAGGGTTTTTTTGTTATGGGCCATCAGAATATCCGGATGGCTTCCCGGCAGCCAGACTGCTACCGGCGCTTTCTCCCGTACCCCGTGACGATGGCCACAGCCAAAATGACCAGCATGCAAATCGAATAATAGTTTACAAAGGGAATGGAAGCGGGCGCTACGGCAAAGCTTTCCCCAAACTGGGCAGACTGCTGGGCTGGAATGACGCAGTGTACCGTCCATGGAGCCAAAAAGCAAAAAACGCAGCCTGTGCAATCCAAAAGATTCGCCCTGCGGTACCGGTCTACGCCTGCCTTCTCCCCAATCTCATTCACCAAATCCCCCAATGCCACGATGGCCACCGAGATCACTCCCGTCACCATGCTCAAAATCCCTGCAGACAGTACAATGGCCGCCTCGGCACTGCGCGCGCTCTTTGCAAAACGCCCCAGCAGGACGCCCACATCCTCAAACAGGCCGCTGCATTCCATTACCCCTACCAGCGCGAAAACCGCGAC